>CAMMCS010000006.1 GCA_946494635.1 uncultured Oscillibacter sp.
TTTTTGTCGCTCCCCCAAATCTGAAATTTCTACTTGACTTTTGTTAGCAGGTCTGTCGATTTGGAGTATAGCGGTTGACGCTGCGGCAAGGTCAAGGGTTTTTTGAAAAAAACCGGGGTTTCTTTTTTCGCGGCAAAGGACTATAATAAAATATCACCATTTCACAGATCACGAAAGGGGGGCCGCCTGTGATTAACACCACCCTGTGCTATCTGGAGCGGGGGGACGACTATCTGATGCTCCACCGGGTGAAAAAGAAGGGCGACCTGAACCACGACAAGTGGATTGGCGTGGGCGGCAAGTTTGAAGAGGGGGAGAGCCCCGAGGACTGCATCCTCCGGGAGACCTGGGAGGAGACGGGGCTGACCCTGACGGACTACCGCTACCGGGGGCTGGTGACCTTTGTGTCCGACCAGGCCCCCACGGAGTATATGCACCTCTTTACTGCCGCCGGCTGGACGGGAACGCCCCACCTCTGCGACGAGGGAGAGCTGGCCTGGATCCCCAAGGCGGACCTGCGGAAGCTGCCCATGTGGGAGGGGGACAAGCTCTTCCTGGACCTGCTGGAGCGGGACGCCCCCTTCTTCTCCCTGAAGCTGCGATACCAGGGGGACCGGCTGATGGAGGCAGTGCTGAACGGGAGCCGGATCGTATGACGCCCGTCCTGACGCTGGAGCCCCTGTCCCGGGCGCATCTTCCGGAGGCGGCGGCTCTGTGGGCGGACCCGGCGGTGATCCGATACACCAACATCGCGGCTCCCTGCACAGCGGCGGAGGCGGCGGAACGATTGGACCGCCTGCTGGACTTCCAGCGGGGCCTGCCGGCGCCCACCATCTTTGCCGTCCGGGAGGGAGCGGCCTTCCGGGGCCTGGCCGGCTGTCCGCCGGTGGACGCGTCCGCCGGGACGTATGGGCTGTTCTATCAGCTGCTGCCTGTCTGCTGGGGACGGGGCCTGGGCCTTGCCGCCGCGCAGGCGGCGCTGCGGCAGCTGGACAGGCTGATGCCGGCCCTGGTGCTGGCGGATACGGTGGCGGAAAACACCGCCAGCGTCCGTATCCTGGAGCGGCTGGGGTTCGTCCGCGCCGCCGTCCATCCGGGCGCGTTTTGCCGGGAGGGGCGGGCGCTGGACATCTGGGACTATACCTGCCGGCTCAGCGGTGAAGGCTGAGGGCTGTACACACCTGCCAGGGGCCTTTCCAAGTTGCGGGAATACGGTACATCACTGAGAAAAGAGGAGTGTCTATGAGCGGAAAACTGCTGCTGTTTGGGTTTGAAGAACTGCCCACCATCCTGGCGGCCGCAGCCGCAGCCGGCCCTTACGGGGCGGAGGTGGTTCCGGTGGCCCGGCAGGACTACAACAAGCCCCTGGCGGTGCTGGCGGGCCTGGATGACGACCCCGGCACGCTGCTGCCCTTTGCCGGCGGCCCCCTGGGGGGACGGATGGTAGTCTTCTGCGGCCTGGAGGACCGGATGGACGCGCTGCTGCCGGCCCTGCGCCAGGCGGGCATCGGGCCGGACTGCCTGAAGGCCGTGCTGACACCGATCAACCGCACCTGGAACGCTGTGAAGCTCCATGAGGAGCTGCTGCGGGAGCACCAGGCCATGAATGGGCGGTGAGGGGATGCGGATTCTGATTTCCGCCTGTCTCCTGGGCTGCCGGTGCCGGTATGATGGGGCCTCCAAGCCCCAGCCCTGGATCGCGGCCCTGGCGGAGCGGCACACGCTGGTGCCGGTCTGTCCAGAGCAGCTGGGGGGCCTTTCCACACCCCGGCCGCCGGCAGAGCGATGCGGCGTCCGGGTCGTCACCCGGGAGGGCGGCGACGTCACCGCCCAGTACCGCCGGGGCGCGGAGGAGGCGCTGCGCCTGTGCCGCCTGCTGGGGTGCGATACGGCGCTTTTGAAAGAGCGGAGCCCCTCCTGCGGCAGCGGGGCGATCTACGACGGGACCTTCACCGGAACCGTGACAGCCGGCGACGGCGTCACGGCGGAGCTGCTGCGGAAAAACGGCATCCCCGTCTACGGGGAGACACAGGCGGATCAACTGATAAAGTGAGCCGGGCGGAGTGCAGCTCCGCCCGGCTTCTCTGTTTACGCCAATCTCATCTGCGGTTTACAAGTGGGGGAAAATGTGGTACACTCGGAGCAAAACACTGGGGGAAGGAAGAGGCCCATGAGCAGACAGACGGTTTTGGCGCTGCTGCGGCAGCGGGAGGGAGACTTTGTATCCGGCGAGGAGATCAGCCGCCTGCTGGGGCTGAGCCGCACCGCCATCTGGAAGGCGGTGGACGCCCTGCGGCGGGAGGGCTATCTTGTGGAGGCCCGCACCGGCCGGGGCTATCGCCTGCTGGACGCGCCGGACGCGCTGACAGAGCCGGAGATCCGCCGCTTTCTGGGGGAGACAGGCCAGGTGGGGCGGGCATTGGTATGCCTGAAGGAGGTGGACTCCACCAACCTCTATGCCAAGCAGCTGGCGGCGGAGGGCGCGGCAGACGGCACCGTGGTGGTAGCAGACCGCCAGACCGCCGGCCGTGGCCGCCTGGGCCGCAGCTTCCAGTCTCCGGGGGGACAGGGGATCTATCTGACGGCCCTGCTGCGGCCGGACCTGCCGCCGGAGAAACTGGCGCCCGTGACGGCGCTGGCCGGCGTGGCGGTGTGCCGGGCTGCGGAACGGGTGTGCGGCGTCAGTCCCGGCCTGAAATGGCCCAACGACCCGGTGTGGGGCGGGAAAAAGCTCTGCGGGATTCTGACGGAGCTGTCTCTGGAGGGGGAGACCGGCCGGGTACAGGATCTGGTGCTGGGCATCGGCGTCAACGTCTCTCAGCAGCCGGAGGAGTTTGCCCCGGACATCCGGGAGATCGCGGCATCCCTGGCGTATGCGGCGGGGCACCCGGTATCCAGACCGGCCCTGGCGGCGGAGATCATCCGGGAGGTGGACCGTCTCTATGACGCCCTGAAAGCGGAAGAACTGGGGGCGTATCTTGCGGAGTACCGCCGTCGGTGCGTAAATCTGGGCCGGACCGTGCGGCTGCTGACACCGGACGGCGCCGGCGAGACGGCGGAGGCCCTGGACATCGACAGGGACTTCGGCCTGGTAGTGCGGACGGCGGACGGCGGAACACGGACGGTCCGCTCCGGCGAGGTATCCGTCCGGGGATTGTACGGCTATGTGGAGTAAGCGCCGTATGGCCAGGGGGATTCCGCTCTGCATCTCCCGGCACCGACAGTGCCGGGAGACGCGGACGGGATGCCAAAGAGAGGATTGAACGGCAGAAGCCGGAGGCCCCCGCCTCCGGCTTCTGCGATTACACACTGTTGATATGGGTTTGGATGCGCTGCATGATCATATCCAGGGCCACCAGGTTGTGCCCGCCCTCCAGCACCACGATGTCCGCGTACTTCCGGGAGGGCTCCACATACTTTTCGTGCATGGGCTTCACCGTGGTGAGGTACTGGTCCACTACGGACTGCAGGGTTCGGCCCCGCTCCTCCACATCCCGGAGACAGCGGCGGAGGATCCGTTCGTCCGCGTCCGTCTCCACAAAGATCTTGATATCAAACAGATCCCGCAGAGTAGGATTCTGGAAGATCAGGATGCCCTCCACGATGATAACCTTGGCGGGCTGGATCTCCACAGTCTGATCGGTGCGGTTGTGATCCACAAAGGAGTAGACAGGACACTGGATGGGGCGGCCGGCCTTCAGTTCCCGCAGGTGTTGGATCAGAAGATCCGTGTCGAAGGCACTGGGATGGTCATAGTTCACCTGGGCCCGCTCCTCATAGGTCTTGCCCTCCTGGCGCTTGTAATAGCTGTCGTGACCGATGACGGTCACATCCGGACCAAAGTGCTCCTTCAAATGCCGTGTCAGCGTGGTTTTGCCGGAGCCGGTGCCTCCTGCAATCCCGATCAGCATGGTTTCCATGATCCCCACTCCCCCTAAAATCTGACAGTTCCACGAAACAAAACGGGTTTCCCTTTCGTCCATTATAGGAGAGGCTTTTTCCAAAAGCAAGAACAAGCGCCGGAAAACTGCAAATTTCCGCAGAAATCGACCGCTCCATACTTGACGGCTCCCGGAAAAGCCGATATTATGTAAATTGTAAAATGTGTTGCTGGAGGGTGACCCATGGCCATGAAACGATGCCCCGTCTGTGGGGAAAAATATTCCGACACTTATAAGACCTGCCCCTTCTGTGAGGAGGAACAAGCCCTGCGGGACGGCTCCCAGATCCGCCGCAGCTCCAGCCGCGGCGGCAGGCGGGCGGCCAGGCAGCCCAATCTTCTCAGCCCCATTCTGGTTGTGCTGATTGTGATTATGCTGGCGCTGCTGGTTTATCTCCTGTTCGGCGATCAGATCGCCGAGCGGCTGTCCTCCCAGGAGGACGAGACACAGAATCCGCCGGTGGAGGACGTGACTCCGGATGACCCGGAGACGCAGGACCCGGATCTGACAGAAGACGGCGATGTCACAATGCCGGAGGACGGGGAGCAGACCGGCGGGGATACGACCACGGAGCCGGATCAGACGGAAGAGCCTGCCGATCCGTCCACCTCGGCGGGAACGCTGACCATCGCTTACCTGGGAGACCCCCGGGAGGAGTTTACCATGTCTGTGGGCGACGCGCCCATCCCCCTGACCGCCTCCGGCGGCAGCGGCACCTACACCTGGAGCAGCAGTGACGAGAGCGTGGCCACCGTGGATGCCAGCGGCGCCGTGACAGCAGTCTCCGCCGGACAGGCCACCCTGACGGTGACGGACGGCAGCAGCAGCGGCACCTGCCTGGTGCGGGTGCGGGGCGGAGACTCTGCCTCTGTGGGCGGCGGCACCACCTCCTCCGGCAGCGGGCTGGCCGCAGGGGCCGCCACCGTGGTCAATGCCGGGAACGGCGTGCGGGTGCGCTCTGCCCCCAACACCAGCAGCGAGATCCTGGCCACCCTCACCAACGGGGCCTCTGTCCAGGTGGTGCAGAGCGCCGGGAATGGCTGGTATCAGATCACCTTTGTGGCATCCGGCGGCGGAACGACCACCGGCTATATGATGGGCGAGTATCTGTCCAACGGCTGAGGACCCCTGTAAAAATATCCCCGGATGTTTGGCGGCATTCGGGGATATTTCATTGCGCCGGAGGGAAAAGTGTGCTATGATTTTGAGGACAAACTGATACAGAGAGACAAAGAAATTAAAGGAGAATACCATGACGACCCGACAGTTTCGGGAGACCTCCGCCCTGCGGATCTTCCTGTCCTACTTCAGGCCCCACCGAAGACTCTTCATTCTGGATATGTGCTGCGCCCTGCTGATCGCCCTGATCGACCTGGCGTTTCCCTATGTGTCCCGGTGGTGCATGTATCAGCTGCTGCCGGCGAGCGCCTACAGGACCTTCTTCGCTGTGATGGCGGTGGTGTTCTGCGCCTACCTCCTGCGGTCTGTGTTCACCTATATTATCTGCTACTACGGCCATACCTTCGGCATCCTGGTGGAGGCGGACATCCGCCGGGACCTGTTCCGCCATATGCAGGAGCTGAGCTTTGACTACTACGACCGCAACCGCACCGGCCAGCTGATGAGCCGTCTGACGGCGGACCTCTTCGACATCACCGAGCTGGCTCACCACGGCCCGGAGGATGTTTTTATCTCAGGTGTCACCATAGTGGGCGCTTTGATCATTATGTTCACCATTCAGTGGCAGCTGGCCCTGGTGATCGCCTGCATCATCCCGGTGTTTTTCCTGGTGGTGTGGAAGTGCCGCAGGTCCATGCAGGAGGCCTCCATCAAGGTCAAGCAGCGGACGGCCACCATCAACGCCGACATCGAGTCCGGCCTCTCCGGCATCAAGACCGCCAAGGCCTTCGCCAATGAGGAGGCGGAGCTGGAGAAGTTCGACGTATCCAACGACAGCTTCAAGACCTCCAAGCGGGCGTTCCACCGGGCCATGGGCCGGTTCAACGCGGTGATGGAGTTCTTCCTGTGCATCCTCTCCGTGGCGGTGATCTCCGTGGGCGGCTTCCTCATCATGCGGGGCCGGATGGACACGGTGGACCTGATCACCTTCAGCCTGTATATCACCACCTTCGTGAACCCGGTCCGCAAGCTCTCCACCTTCGCGGAGCTGTTCGCCAACGGCACCGCCGGCTTTGCCCGGTTTGTGGAGCTGATGCGGGAGGAGCCCGCCATGCAGGATGCCCCCGATGCCATCACCCTCTCCCGGGTGGAGGGGCGCATCGACGTGGACCATGTGTCCTTCGCCTATCAGGACGATCTGGCGGTGCTCCACGATGTGGACCTGCACATCCGTCCCGGTGAGACCATTGCCGTAGTCGGCCCCTCCGGCGGAGGCAAGTCCACCCTGTGCCAGCTGATCCCCCGGTTCTATGACGTGACGGACGGCGCCGTCCGCATTGACGGCCACGACGTCCGGGAGGTAACCCAGGAGTCCCTGCGGCAGAACGTGGGCGTGGTACAGCAGGACGTGTTCCTGTTCGCCGCCAGTATTCTGGAGAACATCCGCTACGGCAAGCCCGGCGCCTCTGAGGAGGAGGTGGCCCGGGCGGCGAAGCTGGCGGAGATCTACGACGACATCGTGGCCCTGCCCGAGGGCTTCAACACCTATGTGGGCGAGCGGGGCACCCTGCTCTCCGGCGGACAGAAGCAGCGCATCTCCATCGCCCGGATCTTCCTGAAGGACCCGCCGGTGCTGATTCTGGACGAGGCCACCTCCGCTCTGGACACCGTGACGGAGGCCAAGCTCCAGGAGACCTTTGAGAAGCTGGCCCACGGCCGCACCACCATCATCATCGCCCACCGGCTCTCCACCGTCCGCAACGCGGACCGCATCGCCGTCATCGAGGACGGCCGCATCACGGAGCTGGGCAGCCACGACGAGCTGATGGCGAAAAACGGCGCCTACGCGGAGCTGGTGCGGACACAGGAGCTGATCGGCCATGGAAAAGAGTAAACTGCTGGACCGCTGCAGTGCAGAGGGTGAAGACCGGCTGCTGCTGGCCAAGGTCCTGGATCGGGCAGAGCAGGCGGCCAGCCGCAGCATCCCCGCCCATACGGACTTTTTGAGCCCCCAGCAGCAGACGCTGGCCCAGGACCTGCTGCGCCTGGCGGGCATCCCGGAGACCGCCTGGCTCCGCCAGGGGGGCTACCAGGGGGCGGAGCGGAACATCCTGCTGTTCCTGCCGGACTGGATGGAGCCGGAGACGGCGGAGAGCCCCCTCCGGTGCCTGCGGGCGGCATTCCGGCCGGAGGACCGCCTGAGCCACCGGGACATCCTGGGCAGCCTCATGGGCATGGGCATCGTCCGGGAGAAGGTGGGGGACATCCTGGTGTCCCCGGAGAGCGCGGACCTGATCGTGCTGGACACGGTGGCGGACTTCCTCCTCTCCAGCTGGAACAGCGCTGGCCAGGCGCGGCTGACCGTGCACGAAATACCCGCCGCCTATCTGCATATCCCGCAGGTGCGGTGCGAGGAGGTACGGGATACGGTCTCCTCCCTGCGGCTGGACGCGGTGTGCTCCACCGGCTTCCGCATGGCCCGGGGCAAGGCCGCGGACCTGATCGCCTCCGGCCATGTCCAGGTGAACTGGCGGGCGTGTACGAAAGCGGACAAGCTGCTCTCGGCAGGAGATACGGTCTCTGCCCGGGGCTTTGGAAAATTTCAGCTGGCGGAGGTAGGCGGCGTGACGAAAAAGGGCCGCACCGCCATCGTGGTGAAACGATACATCTGAGGAGCGGGCACAGAATGTTGGAATATGAGTTTGAAGAGATCTTCTGCGACGAGGGTGGAGGCGGCTACAGTCTGCTGGGCGGCTTCGGCATGGAGACCGTGGCCCACCAGGAGACCATCCTTCGCCGCGCGGCGGAGGGCTGGCGCTACGTTGGCTTCATCCCCAAGCGTCAGCGGGCCGGAGGCTTTATCGAGAGCGTTGACCTGGTATTCGAGCGCCAGCGCCCGGACACCTGACAGGAGGAGCGAGACATGGACCAAAAGCAGATCGACCGCATCAACGAGCTGGCCCGGAAGGCCAGGACACCGGAGGGCCTGACGGAGTGGGAGCGGATGGAACAGGCGGCCCTCCGCAGGGAGTATGTGGACGCGGTGCTGGGAAACCTGAAAAGCCAGCTGGATCACACCTATGTGGTGGATGAGAAGGGCAGCAAGCGGAAGCTGAAGCCAAGGGAGGAGTGAGGACCATGGCAAAGAGCAAAAAGAAGCAGGAGGGCGTGGGCATCTGGATCGCGATTGTGGTGCTGTTCGGCCTGGGGGCGTGGCCGATCGCGCTGATCCTGCTGTTTGTCAAGCTTTTTGGGGATGACGACAAAAAGAAACGCCGGAGTTCCGCACCGCCGCTGAATCAGGCCGGAGGCACGCAGTCCGGCGAAGAGGGGGAGACGGGCGGAACGAAGAAGGCCGTGCGCAGCGCCATGCGTTCCCCGGCGGTGAAAAAGTCCAACGCCAAGTGGCTGAAGATCATCGGCGTGGTGCTGGCAGTCATCGGCCTGGCGGCCTGCTGGAGTCCCATCGACATGATCATCTGGCGGGGATATGTGGAGAGCTGGGACATCGAGGAGCTGCTTCAGGCGCTGGCGATCACCGCCGCTGGTGTGGCCATGCTCTGCAGCGGGGTGTCCATCGACCGCAGCCTGAAGCGGTACAACCGGTATCTGGCGGTGGTGGGGCGCTCTGAGGCGATGCCGCTTGACCAGCTGGCGCGGACGACGGGCTACCCTTTGGCAAAGGTGGAAAAGGACGTCCAGAAGATGATTGACAAGGGCTACTTTGGCACAGCTGCCTATCTGAACATGGAGCTGGGGTATCTGTTCCGCAGCGGCAAGGCGGATGCGGAGCTGAAGCAGCAGCGCCAGCAGCAGGAGCAGGCTGCCGCCGCCCCGCCGCCGAAAGAGGCGGAAGAGGGCTATTCCGGCATCCTGCGGGGGATCCGCCGGGCAAATGACGCCATTGCGGACGAGGTTCTCTCCGCAAAAATCGACCGGCTGGAGGAGATCACTGCCAGGATCTTCCGGGC
This sequence comes from uncultured Oscillibacter sp., assembly GCA_946494635.1. Taxonomy (GTDB): domain Bacteria; phylum Bacillota; class Clostridia; order Oscillospirales; family Oscillospiraceae; genus Oscillibacter. Next base: position 9,032 of record CAMMCS010000006.1, read on the forward strand.
GGTGGAGGATGACCCCCAGAAGCAGGGCCGGATCGACACCTTCCTGAACTACTATCTGCCCACCACCCAGAAGCTGCTGGACTCCTACGCGGAGTTCGAGGCCGCCGGGGTGGAGGGGGAGAACCTCCGCCAGGCCAAGGCCCGGATCGAGTCCACCATGGACCTCATCATCAAGGGCTTCGAGCACCAGCTGGACGAGCTGTACAAGGCCGACGCCCTGGATGTGGACAGCGACATCCGGGTGATGGAGACCATGCTGGAGCGGGATACCGCCAGTGTGGAAAAGGACTTCGGCCTGAGCGGCATGGCCGGAGCGGAAAAGACAAAAGAGGGCGAATGACAAGAAGGCCCGGTGCGGAATCCCGCACCGGGCCTTCTGCCCTTGGGGAAATTATGGCTTCCAGACGTCTGACACCATATTTTTGTACATCTCCACAAAAAGCAGCGTGTCCATCCCCATGGTGACGCTGTCGAAGCCCTCCGCAAACCGCTGGCGGCTGGCGGCCGGGCCGCCGGTGAAGATCAGGGACAGCTTGCCGCTGCGCCGGCAGGCCGTCTGCACCCGGGCAATGGCGTCCCGGACCGGCGGCGCGTCGAACTCGCCGGGGTGGCCCAATGCGATGGACAGGTCAAAGGGCCCCACGAAGATGCCGTCCACACCATCCAGGGCAGTGATCTCCTCAATGTGCTCCAGGCAGCCTGCGGTCTCGCACTGGGGCAGCAGCAGTGTATCCCGGTTGCAGGTGTCCATATAGCCGCCGATGGAGGCGGCGTGGGAGGCGTGGCCCCAGCCCCCGTCCCGGGTGGGGCAGAAGCCCCGGTTCCCCAGAGGGGCGAACTTGGCGTACCGGATCAGCTCCCGGACCTCATCCACTGACTCCACGCAGGGGACCACCACCCCCTGGGCGCCCACGTCCAGCAGCCGAAGGACGGCGGTGCGGGAGATCTCGTTGGCCCGGGCCAGGGCCGTCAGGCCGGCCCCCTGGGCGGCGGCGATCTGGGCAGCGGCGGACTCAATGCCCACCGGGGAGTGCTCCGTGTCCACGATCACATAGTCCAATCCGGTGTAGCGCAGGCTCTCCACAGTCAGGGGACTGCCCATGGCCGCAAAGGTGCCCAGGCTCTTTTCCCCCTGTCTCCATTTTTCCAGCACCGCATTTTTCATATGCGTCCAGCCTCCTCTTTCCAGGTTGCCTCCATTATACAAAATCTGGCGGCAAAGTCAAACGCCGGGAGCTTGCAATTCCCGGCAGGTTGTGCTATACTGCTTCATCTGAAAACCATTCTCATTTTTGGAGGAGAACCTATGGGAAAACGATCTTTGGCAGCCCTCTGCGCGCTGCTGGCGCTGCTGTTGCCCTCTGCCTGCGGGGCGCCGCCGGAGGGAGCTGACGACGGCAGGCTGAAGGTGGTGGCCACCGTGTTCCCCGCCTACGATTTCGCCCGGGCCGTGGGCGGGGATCTGGCGGAGGTACAGCTGCTGCTGCCGCCGGGGACGGAGAGCCACTCCTACGAGCCCACGCCGGCGGATATTCTGGCGGTGCAGGACTGCGACCTGTTCATCTACCTGGGGGGCGAGTCCGATACCTGGGTGGAGACCATTCTGGAGTCTGTGGAGCTGCAGGGAGATACGCTGCGGATGGTGGACTGTGTGCCGCTGCTGGAGGAGGAGACGGTGGAGGGCATGGAGAGCTACGAAGACGGCCACGACCACGAACACGATCATAGCGAGGCCCCTGGCCTGGGCGAGGTGGCGGGCTATGACGAGCATGTGTGGACCTCTCCCCGAAATGCCGCCCTCATCACCCGGGCGGTGGGGGACAGGATGGCGGAATTGGATCCCTCTAACGCGGAGGCCTATGCCGCCGGCACCGCGGACTACGCGGCGCAGATCGAGGATCTGGACCGGGAATTCGCGGACTTCTTTGCCGGGGTGGAGGATCGGACCATGGTGTTTGGGGACCGGTTCCCCCTGCGGTACTTTGCGGAGGAGTTCGGCATCGACTACTATGCCGCCTTTCCCGGGTGCAGCACCCAGACGGAGCCCTCGGCGGCCACCATCGCCTTTCTGACGGACAAGGTCCGCCAGGAGCGGATCCCGACGGTCTGGTACATCGAGTTTTCCAACCATCTGGTGGCGGACAGCATCGCGGAAGCCGCCGGGGTCAAGACCGCCATGTTCCATACCTGCCACAATGTCTCCCCGGAGGAGCTGGAATCCGGCGCCACCTATGTGTCCCTGATGGAACAGAACCTGGAATCCCTGCGGGAAAACCTATGAAGCCCGTGAAAAAGCGGCCCCGCGGTTTTTCACCGCGGGGCCGCTTTCAGCGCATCAACCGGGAGGAGAGCTGTGAGAGAAGGCGGGATACCGCAGTTCACCAGGCCATCCTGCGGCACTGGATGGCGCGGCACTGGCGGACCACCTGGGCGCACAGGGCGTTGTGGAACTGCAGGTATTCTTTCTTGGCCTGGCGCTGGGCCTGCTGTTCCGCCTGGAACTGCCGCCATTTGGGACAGGTTTTGTGACAGCCCTCCCGATAGGAGGGGCATTTGGATTGACAGGGCAGCATGGCCATCACTCCGATCATCAAGATTTACCGCCGGATGGCCGGAAAGAGCGCTCCGCCGCTGGGGCCACTGGCAGGCTTCTGCTATCAGTTTATTCCCATCCGGGGCGGCTTACCACCCGATCTCTGTAAAGGGATGGTTAAACCTCTGGGGATGGATTGTTTCTGGGGGTTGACAACCACTGCCGCACCGTGTTAGAGTAAGTCCTGTTCATCGGAGGGCTTGCGGCCGCAGCCACAAAGCCGGATAAGATGTCGGGAGCGCCCGGTTTCTTATCCGGCTTTTTTTGCTGTGCAGATCCGCCGCGAAAGCTTCACGCGCAGCCGCAGGCATGCGGCGCGCGTGAAATTCTGCGCCCTCCATCGTCTGGGAGGAGACTATGGAGGCAGAGAAAACATTTACCCAGGGGCCGATTTTGACGGCCCTGCTGAAATTCGCCCTGCCGGTGCTGCTGGCCCTGCTGCTGCAGGCTATGTACGGCGCTGTGGACCTGCAGGTGGTGGGGAAATTCGGCACCGCCGCGGACATCTCCGCCGTCTCCACCGGCAGCCAGATCATGCAGACGGTGACCATCGTCATCACAGGCCTGGCCATGGGCATCACAGTGCTGCTGGGGCAGAAGATCGGCGAGGGGAAGCCGGAGGAGGCGGGAGCCGCCGTGGGCAGCGGCATCTGCCTCTTCCTGGTGGTGGCGGTGGCGGCCACGGCGGCGCTGGAGCTGGCGGCGCCCCAGCTGGCGATGCTGATGCACGCCCCGGCGGACGCCTTTGACGGCACGGTGGAGTATGTGCGGATCTGCTCCGGCGGCGCGGTGTTCATCGTGGCCTACAACCTGCTGGGCAGCATCTTCCGGGGGATCGGAGACTCCCGTGTGCCGCTGATCACCGTGCTGATCGCCTGTGTCCTGAACATCGGCGGCGACCTGCTGCTGGTGGGGGGGTTCGGCATGAATGTGGCCGGCGCGGCCATCGCCACGGTGTTTGCCCAGGCGGTGAGCGTGCTGCTGTCCCTGCTGCTGATCCGGCGGAAGCATCTGGCGTTCACCCTCCGGCGGCAGGACATCCGGTTCAACGGCGCCATCATCGGGCGGATTTTGAAGCTGGGCAGCCCGGTGGCCCTCCAGGACCTGCTGGTGAACCTCACCTTCCTGGTGATCATCGCCATCGCCAACTCCATGGGCACCATCCCCTCCGCCGGGGTGGGCGTGGCGGAGAAGCTCTGCGCCTTCGTCATGCTGGTGCCCTCCGCCTACATGCAGTCCATGTCCGCCTTTGTGGCCCAGAACATCGGCGCCGGGCTGGAGGACAGGGCCCGGCGGGCTCTGCTGTATGGGGTGCTGTCCTCCCTGGTGGCGGGCCTCCTCATGGGCTGGGCGGCCTTCTTCCACGGGGACGTGCTGGCGGGCATCTTCGCGGAGGATGCGGCGGTGATCGCCGCCGCCTGGGAGTATCTGAAGGCCTATGCCATCGACTGCCTGCTCACCAGCTTCCTGTTCTGCTTCGTGGGTTTTTTCAACGGCTGCGGCCAGACGCTGTTCGTCATGATCCAGGGGATGATCGGCGCCCTGGGCGTCCGGCTGCCGGTGGCCCTGCTGGTGAGCCGGGCGGCGGACAGCTCCCTGTTCCATCTGGGCCTGGCCACCCCGGCCTCCACGGTGGTGCAGATCCTTCTGTGTGGGATCTGGTATCTGCGGCGGAGCCGCCGGCTCCGGATACACAGCTGATGGACGAAACACCCCCGGCGGTCCTGAACAGGACCGCCGGGGGTATTATATCGGGTGCTCAATAGGCTTGTTCCATTTCCTGGACCTGCGCATACAGCCAGTCGTTCACCGGCACGGAGATGCCGTGCCTGGCCGCCAGACGGCGGATGGTGCCGGCAAACAGCTCCACCTCGCTCTTCCGGTGGGCCTTGCCGTCCTGCCGCATGGAGGGCTCACCGTCGTCCGGCAGGGCGTCGATGATGCCCACCCACTCGTCCACGTCCTTTTCAGAAAGAGGGATGCCCTCTGCGTTGGCCACCTGGACCACTTCCCGCATGGCGCCGATCATGGTGTCGCGGGGCTTGCCGGGGCGGTGGAGAAGGCCATAGCTGCACTGGAACACCATGGCGGCCTGGTTGCAGCCGGTGTTGCACAGCAGCTTGCTCCACAGGTGGACGCGGATGTCCTCCGGCAGACAGTAGGCAAAGCCGATTTCATCGAAGAAGGCCGTGAGCCGCCGGAGCCGGCCGGTGTCCGCTCCCGCCGGGACACCCAGGGCCAGTTCGCCCGCAGGGCCGTAGGTGACCTGATTGCCCTCCTTTTTGGCGGACATCTTCTGGGCGACGCACCAGACCACCTTCTCCGGGCCGAAGGCGCCGCCCAGGATCTGCTCGCTGACAATGCCGTTGAGGACGGAAATCACAATGGTATCCGGCCCTACCAGGTGGCGGCAGGTCTCGATGGCCCCCTCCAGGCCGCCGAATTTGACGGCGAACAGCAGCAGGTCTACCGGATCCTGCCGGCTGGCGGCGTCGGTATAATGGAAGTCCCGGGGCTGACCGTTGCAGAAGAACCCCTCCTGCTGGTAGCGCTTCGCCCGGGTGCTGTCTGCCAGCACCAGTACCCGCTCCCGCCCCAGGGCCTGGGTAAAGAGATCCGCGTACATGGCGCCCAGGGCGCCCAGGCCGATGATGCCGACTGTCTCAATGGATTTCATGGAAATACCTCCTCTTCCTCCGGAATACCCGCTTCCCCCGGCAATCCCGCCATCAGTCCCGGGAACAGCGCCGGGGATCAGATGCGGCGGGAGATGCCGTGCGGAACCGGGCACTCCAAAAAAGGGCGGCGGAGTGCTCCGCCGCCGATGGTGTTACGCAATCCGGGCCAGCCACTTGAGGTCGTAGGGCTCAAAGACCACTTTCTCATAGGCCTCCACATCCATGACCGTACCGTCCCAATCGGAGTGGATGTCGCCGTTCTGCTTGATGAGGATGTCATACAGGATGTCGTAGGTGACGCCGTCCTTGGGATCCGTCTCCACAATGGTGGAATAGGGCAGCGTCTTGTGATACGTCAGCTCCATGCCCTTGTAGTCGAAGTGGAAGCCGCAGCGCATCCGGCAGCCGTCCAGCCCCGTGTACCGGGCCACCTTCTTCAGGTCCTGGAGGATTTTGTCACCCTCCTCCTCATAGAGGTTCTCCGGCGTGGTGGCGGTGTAGTCGAACCGGAACTGGATGGAGGCGCCGGGGATCTTCCGGAACCGCTCCATATAGGGCACCAGCTGATCCGCCGGATAGTTCTTGTACAGTACGCAGTTCACCCGGAAGGGCACCGGGAGCTTTGCCAGCAGGGAGTCGTTGGACTCCACCACATAGTGCTGCATATGCCGGGAGACGTTGATGCAGGTGATCTTGTGCTTGTTTTTCTCGGCGAAAGTCAGGATGTCATCCTCTGTCTGGAGCTCAGACACCGGCAGGGTGGTGTTGATATACACCTTGTGGGTGGTGGGGATCTGATCCAGCATCACCTGCAGGGACTCCAGGTTGGAGAAGGGCTCGCCGCCGGTGAAGACGAAGTCACAATAGGGCGTGATGGAATCCATCCGCCGGATGCTGGCACAGATCTTCTCCAGAGAGAAGCCAGTCATGTCACTGTATTCCTCTTTATTGATGCAGAAGGGGCAGTGGTTCTTGCAGTCATAGGGGACGAAAACTGTCACCGTGGCGCCGCCTTCCCGCGTCTTGTAGGGATGTCTCATATTGATCGGCCTTTCCAAATGAAATGAAAAATCCGGGACACAGCGGTGTTTTGGGCCGCTGCAAAAGTCTTACAGACATCCATATATTTTAAAGGATATTTACGGCCAGGTCAAGAGAAAACCGAAAATTAACCGCCGCCATCTTTTGAAAGCCCGCTGGGGCCGGGGCCATCCGCTGACAGGCCAGCAGCTGTACGGAGCGTTGCCAGACACCGCTGTTATCCGAAAACCGGACAGCGGCGAGGTGAGGTCTGTACATTTCCGGGGGAAAATGCTATAATGCATTCATCTGTTCCGAAGGAAAGGAGGCAGACGGCTTGGAACTGCTGCAGCTGCCATTGGATAACTTGACGGCCCTGCTGGCGGAATACCCGCTGGCGGGAGACTGGTATATGGCCTTTGTCCGGTTCCTGTTTCCGGTTCTGGCCGTGCTGATTTTGTACCGGGCGGTCCGCTCCCTGCTGCGGATCCCCCACACGCCGGAAAACTGGGGCCAGCTGAGCCTGCCCAACGGCACCTCCCTGCCCCTGACCCACTGGGAGAACATCCTGGGCCGCAGCAAAACCGCGGACGTCTATCTGAACTATCCCAGCATCTCCCGCCAGCACGCGGCTCTCTGCCGGGGCGAGGACGAGAACTGGACTCTCTATGACCTGGGCTCCAAGGGCGGCACGGCGGTGAATGGGGAGAATGTAGGATCCTCCGTCCCTGTGAAACTGGGGGATACGATTACCCTGGGCGGCGTGCCCTTGATCTTTCTGCCGCAGACAGTGGCGGAGCGGGAGGAGCAGGAGGCGAAACGCCGGGCGGAGCGGCCCGCCGCCATCTGGCCGTCCTTTCTCTGGCTGACGGTGTTCCAGGTGCTGGCCTGCCTGGCGCTGATCGTCTCCGCCGGGACGGAGGCCACGGCTGCCATTCCCCTGGCCTTTCTGGGGCTGACAGTGGTGATGTGGCTCTACTACGCCATCCTGCGGGCCACCCGCTGTGTGGGCTTTGAGATGGAGACCATCGCCTTCTTCCTCTCTACGCTGTCCCTGTCCGTCACCGCCTCCAGCGCCCAGGGGAGCCTGTTCAAGCAGTTCCTGGCCATCCTGCTGGGCCTGGCGCTGTTTCTGACGCTGGGGCTGTTCCTGCGGGATCTGAGCCGGGTGCAGAAGAACCGCTGGCTCATGGCTGCCGCCGCCATTGGGCTTTTGGGAATCACGCTGCTGCTGGGGCACTCCAAATATGGCGCCGTCAACTGGATCTCCATTGGCGGGATGTCCTTTCAGCCGTCGGAGATCGCCAAGATCTGCTATATCTTTGCCGGCGCCGCCACGCTGGAGCGGCTGTTCCACAAGCGGAACCTGACCCTGTTCATCGTGCTGACGGGCCTGTGCATCGGCCTGCTGGGGCTGATGAGCGACTTCGGCACCGCGGCCATCTTCTTTGTGACCTTTCTGGTGATCGCCTATATGCGGTCCGGGGACTTCGCCACGCTGTCCCTGATCTGCGGCGGCGCTGTGTTCGGGGCCGGCATCATTCTGAAGTTCAAGCCCTATATTCTGAGCCGCTTCGCCTCCTGGGGCCACGCCTGGGAGGCCGCCTCCACCACCGGCTACCAGCAGACCCGCACCATGTCCGCCGCCGCCTCCGGCGGCCTTTTGGGCATGGGGGCCGGCAACGGCTGGCTCCACAACGTGGCGGCGGCGGACACGGACCTGGTGTTCGGGATGCTGTGCGAGGAGTGGGGGCTGCTGATCGCTGTGCTGGCGGTGGGGGCCATCATCACACTGGCGTTCTTCGCGGCCCGGGCCTGCCGGGTGGGCCGTTCCAGCTTCTATACGATCTCCGCCTGCGCGGCGGCGTCATTGCTGGTGTTCCAGACCTGCCTGAATGTGTTCGGCTCTGTGGACCTGCTGCCCCTGACCGGCGTTACCTTTCCCTTTGTCTCCAACGGCGGCTCCGCCATGATGTCCGCCTGGGGGCTCCTGGCCTATCTGAAGGCCACGGACACCCGGGAAAACGCCAGCTTTGCCATCGCCCGGAAGCATCAGCGGCAGCTGACCCAGGCGGCCCGGCGGCGGGCGGCGCCGGTAAAGGATCCCTTCGGCCAAGAACAGGAGGCACAGGATGAAGAAAATTGAGCGGCGGGCGGTTGTCTGCCTGGCCCTGGCGCTGCTGCTGGCGGCGGGGCTGGGATTCTTCCTTGTGAAATACTTCCTGGACGGGGGCAGCTGGGCGTCCTCCGCCTTCAACCGCCACCTGTACAACAGCAGCGGGGAGCTCTCCAGCGGAACGGTGCTGGACCGGGACGGGGATGTGCTTTCTCAGGTGGTGGACGGCCACCGCACCTATTATGACGGCGCGACCGTTCGGAAGGCGACCCTCCACGCCGTGGGGGATCTGCAGGGCAACATCGGGACCGGCGCCCTGAACGCCTTTGCCGACAAGCTGACGGGCTACAGCCTCCTCAACGGCGCCTTCGGCGCCCAGCAGGGGAACAATCTGTATTTGACCATCGACGCCCGGTACAACTACACCGCCTACGAGGCCCTGGGGGGCCATGCCGGCACCGTGGCGGTCTACAACTACGAGACCGGGGAGATCCTGTGCATGGTATCCGCCCCCAGCTACGACCCCCTGGATGTGCCGGAGGACATCACGACCAATGACCGCTATAAGGGGGCCTATCTGAACCGGTTCCTCTCCTCCACGTTTACGCCGGGATCCGTATACAAGACCGTCACCCTGGCGGCGGCCCTGGAGGAGATCCCGGATCTGACGGAGCGGACCTGGACCTGCTCCGGCAGCGTCCAGATCGGGGATGAGACCATCGTCTGCTCCGGCACCCACGGGGAGCAGGACATTGCCGCGGCCTTTGCCAACAGCTGCAACGTGGCCTTTGCCCAGCTCGCCCAGGAGCTGGGATCGGACACCCTGGAAAAGTACACAGAGCGGGCGGGCCTGATGGACAGCTACTCCATCAACGGCCTGCCAACCGCCCGGGGCTCCTTTGATTTTGCCGGCATCACGGACGGCCAGCTGGGCTGGGCCGGCGTGGGGCAGTACCACGACCAGGTGAACCCGGCGGCGCTGATGATCTACATGGGCGCCATCGCGAATGGAGGCAAGGCGGCGGAGCCCTATCTGATCCTCCGGACGGAGAGCGCCCTGGGCCTGCCCAGCCTGCCCCACTTCACCTCCCATACCGGCCGCCTGATCTCCGCCGACACGGCGGCTGCCCTGGCGGACCTGATGGCGGGCAATGTGACCCAGACATACGGCGCCAGCCGGTTCCCCAATATGGATATCTGCGCCAAGTCCGGCACCGCCGAGGTGGGAGAGGGCCAGACGCCCCACGCCTGGTTTGCGGGCTTCCTCCGGGGGGAGGACACGCCCTACGCCTTTGTGGTGCTGGTGGAAAACGGCGGCGGCGGATCCTCTGTGGCCGGCACGGTGGCCGCAAAGGTGCTGGATGTTATCGTCAACGGATACTGATACGAAAGCGGGATCAAGATGAAGGAAAAGAGAAACGGGCTGCTGCTCCAGACCAAAAAGCAGATGAACAACGGGGCCATCGCCACCGGGCTGGGCTTTGTGCTGTACATGGTGCTGCTGGTGCTGGGGCTGGAGCTGGCGGCGGATTTGGTGGCCGCGGCCTTCAGCGTGGTGGGGATCTATGTGTCCCTCTCCGTGCTGGCGGGCCGCCGCCGGGACCGGGAGGAGGTCTCCTACAGCCTGCTCTGGGGCGTGCTGGCGCTGACCATCATGCTGGCGGCCTGCGCGGTGCTGGCCTTCCGGCAGAGGCTGGGGCTGTAAACCCGGAAAACGAAGCAACAGCGGGGCGCATCCCTGTGGGATGCGCCCCGCTGTTGTATACGGACGCTCGTTATTGGGAGATTTCCTCCTCCAGCAGCTCGGCGGAGGCAGGGGCTTCGGATGGCAGAAGCTGCTGTTTTACGCGCTTCATTGCCCACAGGAAGCACAGCACATGGACTGACAGCGTGATGAGCCAGCTGACGGGATAAGACCAGTAGAGCATCTGGATGGTGTGAAACTGGGGGATCTGGAAGATGGTGGCGATCCACAGCAGCCGCAGGCCGCAGGCGCCCACCAGGGACACCAGCATGGGCATGACGGAATAGCCGATGCCCCGCAGGCCGCCCACCATCACGTCCATCATGCCGCAGAGAGCATAGGTGGCACAGCAAATGCCCATCCGCACCAGGCCGGCCTCAATCACCGCGGGGCTGGAGGTATAGATGCTCAGCAGAGTGTGGCCGAAGAAGGTGGCGGCATTTCCCAGCACCAGGCCCACCACCAATACGCAGCACTGCGCCCGGATGACGATTTTGCGGATCCGGTGGTAATTGCCGGCGCCGTAGTTCTGGCTGACAAAGGAGATGGTGGCCTGGTACATGGCGTTCATGGACACATACACGAACTGCTCCAGATTGGCGGCGGCGGAGTTGCCGGCCATAATGGTCTCTCCGAAGGTGTTGACGGAGGACTGGATCACCACATTGGACAGGGAGAACAGGATGCCCTGGAACCCTGCCGGCAGGCCGATCCGCAGGATCTGCCGCAGGGTGGAGGCGTGGAAGCGCATTTTCCGCAGATCCAGATGCAGGGGGCCGGTGTCCTTCACCAGGCACCGCAGGACCAGAGCGGCGGAGATGCACTGGGAGATCACCGTGGCGATGGCCACGCCCGCCACATCCAGATGGCAGACAATGACGAAAAACAGATTCAGCACGATGTTGACCACGCCGGCCAGGGAGAGATAGTACAGCGGGCGCTGGGTATCCCCCTCCGCCCGCAGCAGGGCGGCACCGAAGTTGTAGACCATGGTGGCGGGCATGCCCAGGAAGTAGATCCGCAGATACAGGGCGGCCAGATCCAGCACGTTGTCCGGCGTCTGCATCCAGATGAGGATGGTCCGGGCGCCCAGAACGCCGACTACGGTCAGAAACAGGCCGCTGAGCATGCTCAGCAGGATGGAGGTGTGGACCACCCGGTGGAGCTCGTCCCGGTCCCGGGCCCCGTAGTATTTGGCGGCCAGGGTGTTGGCGCCCACGGCCAGGCCTACGAACAGGTTGGTTAAAAGGCCGATCAGGGCGGTGTTGGAGCCCACGGCCGCCAGAGAGTTGTCTCCGGCCCACCGGCCCACCACCACGATATCCGCCGCGTTGAAGAGCAGCTGCAGCACGCTGGAACACATCAGGGGGATGGAGAAGCGCAGCATCTTGGAGAGAATGGGCCCATGGCACATATCAATCTCATACTGCGTTTTCTGTCTCTCTGCCATGCGGATAACCCCTCCTGTCAATCCGTAAAATTTGCGCCGATTGGCGCCGCCCCATATTCTAACATAGGGGGACACCAATTACCACTGGTTCCCGCAGAAAATTTTACACGATTTTAACATTGAAAACGGGCAAAAAGCTGTGCCGGAAAACCAAAGGGCTCTCCGGCACAGGCGGTTATTTGCGGGTTTTGGATCAGAATGCAGGAACCACGGCGCCGTCGAACTCCTCGGTGATGAAGTCGCGGATCGCGTCGGAGTGGAGCGCCTCCACCAGGGCCTGGACGGCCTCGTTGTCCTCGTTGCCCTCCTTCACCACCAGCACGTTGACGTAGGGGGAGTCAGAGGACTCGATGGCCAGCGCGTCCGTGGTGGGATTCAGGCCGGCGCCCAGCGCGTAGTTGGAGTTGATGACCGCCAGATCCAGGTCGGGCCGGGAGCTGGGCAGGGTCTGGGCCTCGATCTCCTCAAACTGCAGGTTCTTGGGATTATCCACGATGTTGTTGGGGGTGGCGGAGAGGTTGGAGCTGTCGTCCAGGGTGATCAGGCCCTGGGCCTCCAGCAGCAGCAGGGCGCGGCCCTCGTTGGTGGGATCGTTGGGCACGCCGATCACGGCGCCGTCGGGCAGGTCCTCCAGGGAATCCACGCGGCCGGCATAGATGCCCATGGGCTCAATGTGGACGCCGGCCACGCTCACCAGGTGGGTGCCGCGGGTCTCATTGAACTCCTCCAGATAGGGCAGGTGCTGGAAGTAGTTGGCATCCTCATCTCCGTCCTCCACGGCGGTGTTGGGCACCACATAGTCGCTGTACTGATTCACCACCAGCTCGATGCCCTGCTCCTCCAGAATGGGGATGCACTGCTCCAGGATCTCGGCGTGGGGGGTGGGGGAGGCGGCCACGGACAGAGTCGTGGTGGACTCGGTGCCGCCGCAGGCGGCCAGGGACAGGCACACGGTCAGGCCCAGCAGCAGGGCGGTCAGCTTTTTCTTCATAACTCTTTTCCTCCAATACTGAAAATGTGATATCAGAAATTTATTCCAAACGCTTGCCGGAATTCCAAGAGACAAACGATGAAACTGCAGGGGACGTTTACTTCGTGTGGACGAAATGCGCCAGCATCTCCAGAGGGGCGAATTTCCTGGTATCAGCGGTCTGGTCCAGCCGCTTGTCGATGCGCTTGGACCACCAGTTGAACACCCATTGGATGATCTGGACAAAGATGATGAGGAACACCACGGTCACCCACATCAGGGAGGTGACGCCGCGGTTGTGGCCGTACTGGATGGCGATGTCGCCCAGGCCGCCGGCGCCTACCATGCCGGCGATGGCGGTGTAGGCCAAAATGGTCACCACGGAGATGGCCCCGCCCAGCACCAGGGAGGGCATGGCCTCCGGCAGGTAGACCTTGCGGACGATCTGCAGGGGGGAGGCGCCCATGGACTGGGCGGCCTCCACCACGCCGGCGTCCACCTCGCTGAGGGAGGTCTCCACCATCCGGGCCACAAAGGGGGCGGCGGAGATCACCAGGGGCGGGATAGCGCCCTTGACGCCGATGGCGGTTCCAACCAGCGCCCGGGTGAAGGGCATCAGGGCCACCAGGAGAATCGCAAAGGGCAGGGACCGGCCGATGTTGACGATCCAGCCCAGCACACCGCAGATGCCCCTGTGGGGGCGGATCCCCTGGGGCTGGGTGACAATCAGGGCAACCCCAAGGGGGACGCCGATGACATAGGACAGGACTGTAGAGATCGTAACCATGATCAGGGTCTCCCAGGAGCCCTCGATCAGGACGTCACCGTACTCGGCCCAGAAAGCGCCGATGGTCTCAAGCATGGTATGCCACCTCCTCTGCGGAAACATTGGGCTGCGCCCGGATATAGCTGAGGGCCTTGGCAGCGTCGTTGGGGTCGTCCGGCAGGCCCAGCAGCATGGTGCCGAAGGCCTTGCCGTCGATCTCCCGGGTGTCCGCCCCCAGAATGTTGACCTTCACTCCCAGGTCAATGGCGAGGGAGGCAATCAGAGGCTGGTAGGCGGTGCCGCCGTTGAAGGCTACCCGCACCGCCCGGGTGCCGGAGGGATACTGCTCCAGACTGACGCCGCCGGGGTACACCAGCCGCCGGGCGGCGTCGGTGCTGGGATGGGAGAAGATGTCCTCCACCTTGCCCTGTTCCGCCATCACGCCGCCGTCCAGAATGGCCACCCGGGAGCAGATCTCCTCAATGACGCTCATCTGGTGGGTGATGACCACCACCGTGACCCCCAGCTTCTCGTTCAGGTCCTTCAGAAGGGCCAGGATGGAGGCGGTAGTGGTGGGGTCCAGGGCGGAGGTGGCCTCGTCGCACAGCAGGACCTTGGGATCCGTGGCCAGAGCCCGGGCGATGGCCACCCGCTGCTTCTGGCCGCCGGAGAGCTGGGAGGGATAGGAACCGGCCTTTTCCGCCAGGCCCACCAGCTCCAACAGCTCCAGAGCCCGTTTTTTCGCCTGGGCGGCGGGTACGCCGCTGATCTCCATGGGGAAGCAGACGTTTTTCAGGCAGGTCCGCTGCATCAGCAGGTTGAAGCTCTGGAAGATCATAGTGACGTTCCGCCGGGCCAGCCGCAGCTCCTTCTCGCTGAGGGCTGTCATCTCCTTGCCGTCCACCACGACAGAGCCGGAGGTGGGCCGCTCCAGCAGGTTCATGCACCGGACCAGGGTGCTCTTGCCGGCGCCGGAGAGGCCGATGATTCCGAAGATCTCCCCCTCCTGGATGTCCAGGTTGATATCCTCCAAAGCATGGACGGCGCTCTCGCCGGTGCCGAAGGTCTTGTACAGATGCTGGATCTGGATAATGGACACGGGACAACGCTCCTTTCAAACATTTTGAGCAATAAAAAAGCCCTTGAGACGAAAGCCTCAAGGACGAACGCCAACGGCGCCGTGGTACCACCTTGGTTCACCGCCCCCTCACAAGGGCGGCCTTTGAGAGTGCCGACACACTCCTGCGCTGTGACGTGCGCCCACGTCGTGACCTATGCCGCAAACGCAGCGGTCGGCCACGCAACTCCGAGACCATGTTCTCCGGGCCCTTCCGCGCCTCTTCCCACCAACCGAGGCTCTCTGTGCCGTATCTGCCTGGATACTCTTCTCTTCATCGTCTTTTTGCCATGAAATATTGGATTTGTTCACAGTTTATCGAAAGGCGGCCGGAAAGTCAATGGTGGAATTGACTATATAACTGAAAAATAAGTGGAGATTTTCTGTCAGATTACACACAGATTTGCGGACGGGCTTTTTTTCAGCGGGAATCTTCCGCATCGGATTGCATCCGGCGGGCAAAACTGCTATCATATTCCTCAGATCAAATGAAGATACAGAAGCGTGGGGGAACTGGATTGGAGCGAAAGCAGAACCGGAATTTTACAATGCGCTGGCTGCGGGACCTGCTCTGCGGGGTCCTGATTGGGGCCGGCGCTATTTTGCCGGGAGTGTCCGGCGGTGTGCTGGCGGTGGTGTTCGACATCTACCGCCCCTTTATGGAGGTGCTGACCCATCCGAGGCGGGCGATTCCTAAATATTGGCGGTGGTTCATTCCCATCGGCCTGGGCGGGATCCTGGGCTTTCTGGGGTTTGCCAAGGGCATCGCCGCGGCCATTGACGTCTCCAGCACCGCCACCACCTGGCTGTTTATCGGCCTGATCGTGGGCACGGTTCCCTCCCTCTTCCGGGAGGCGGGGAAGGAGGGCCGGAGCATTGGCTCCTGGGTCAGCATGGCGGTATGCGCCGGCGCGGTATTTTTCAGCCTGTTTTATGTGGGCAGGGTGATCTGTGTCACCGTGGAGCCCAATTTCTGGTGGTATAACTTCTGTGGGGCCCTGTGGGGCATGAGCCTGGTAATCCCGGGCATGACCTCCTCCTCGGTGATGATGGCCCTGGGGCTGTATCAGCCCATGCTGGAGGGCCTGGCCCATCTGGACATTCCGGTGCTGGCTTCCACTGTGCCGGGCCTGGTGCTCAGCGTGCTGCTGCTGGCCCGGCTGGTGACCTGGTTCTTCCGGAAACACTACTCCATCGCCTTCCACGGCATCTTCGGCATCGTGCTGGCCTCCACGCTGGTCATTGTTCCGACGGACTATGTGGGCCTGTGGGAGATTGCGCTGTCGGCGGTGTGCTGCATTGGCGGCTTTCTGCTGGCCTTCTTCATGGCCCGGCTGGACAAGCGGATCCAGGAAAACGGCGGCTGAAAAACAGAGAAAACTCCCCCTTCGCGCACAGCGCGGAGGGGGAGTTTTGTTACAGATCGAACACGCCCATGATGGCGATGCCTGCCACGATCAGCGCGATCATGGCGTAGTGCTTCCAGGAGAGCTTCTCCTTCAGGAAGATCCGGCTCCACAGCACGGAGGCCGCGCAGTAGGAGGCGATGATGGGGGCGGACATGGCCAGATGCTCCGTGTCCGCGATGGCATAGATGTAGGCGAACTGCCCGGCGGTCTCGCAGACGGCGCCCAGGTACTTGGGAGCCTCCATCTTCGGCACCAGCCGATCCCGCTTGATCAGCACCACATAGATGAAGCACACCACGGCAGCCAGCAGGAAGGTCAGCTCATAGGCCACGTTGGCGCTGGCCTCGTAGTCCTCCACAGTGCGGCTGATGATCTCCAGCACCCGGCTGTCGGCAAAGGTGCCGGCGGCGTCCAGCACGCAGTAGGCGGCGGGCATGGCCAGGGCCATGAAGCTCTTGGTGTACTTGTAGTTGCTGGCCTTCTGCCGCTCGATGCGCAGCTCGTCGTCCTCCCGGACCTCCACCACGCCCAGGCCCACGGCGCCCACACACACCAGCGCCACGGCAAACAGGGCCAGGGGAGAGTATCCGGCGATGCCGTCAAAGAGGATGGCCAGCACGGCCACCAGCGCGCCGGAGGAGTTGCAGATGGGGGAGGAGATGGACAGCTCGATGTACCGCAGGCCCACATAGCCCATGGCCATGGAGAGGATGTACAGGAGGGACACCGGCAGGTACGTCAGGAGGATGTCCAGGTTGATGACCGTGCCGCCCACGAACACCTCGTAGGCCGCGTGGAGTCCCATGACAACGCCCACGGCCATCACCATTTTCAGGTGGCTGTACTTGTCCCGGGCGTCCCGGCAGCCGATCTTGGAAAAGAGGTCAGAGCCGCTCCAGCAGAGCAGCGCGATGAGAGAGAGCCAAAACCACATAATACGTTTTCTCCTAAACTTACAATGATATTGAAATAGGTCAGTTGCCTTCCGGCAGGGTCACCAGACCCGCCTCCACCAGCTTCTGCAGGGACATCAGAATGCCCAGCTTGGCGTGGTACCAGGTGAGGCCGCCCTGGAAGTAGACGGCGTAGGGGGGACGGATGGGCCCGTCGGCGGAGAGCTCGATGGAGCTGCCCTGGACGAAGGCGCCGGCGGCCATGATGACGTCCGAGTCATAGCCCGGCATGGCCCAGGGCTCCGGGGTCACGTAGCTGTCCACCGGGGCGGCGGCCTGGATGCCCTTGCAGAAGGCCACCATGGCCTCGGCGCTGCCCAGGGTCACCGCCTGGATGATATCGTGGCGGCTCTCCGTGGCGTTGGGGACGCAGGCGAAGCCCAGCTTCTCATAGATGTTGGCGGCAAAGATGGCGCCCTTCAGGGCCCCGGACACCACCGTGGGGGACAGGAACAGCCCCTGGTACAGTGCGGGCATCAGCCCCAAGTTGGCGCCCACCTCCTGCCCAAGGCCCGGGGCGGAGAGCCGGTAGGCGCACCGGTCCACGCATTCCTGGGTGCCGCAGATGTAGCCGCCGATGGGGGCCAGGCCGCCGCCGGGGTTCTTGATGAGGCTGCCCACCACCATGTCGGCCCCCAGGTCCGAGGGCTCGATGGTCTCCACAAACTCGCCGTAGCAGTTGTCCACCATGATCTTCACGTCCGGCTTGATCCCCTTGCAGAAGGCGATCAGCTCCCCAATCTGGTGAACGGAGAAGGAGGGGCGGGTGGCGTAGCCCTTGGACCGCTGGATGGTGATGAGCTTGGTCCGGTCATTGATCTTTTCCCGGATGGCGTCGTAGTCGAAGGTGCCGTCGCTCTTCAGGTCCGCCTGGGCATAGGTGACGCCGTACTCCGCCAGGGAGCAGGGGGAGGGGCGGATGCCGATGACCTCCTCCAGCGTGTCGTAGGGGGCCCCCACCGGGGACAGCAGCTCGTCCCCCGGCAGCAGGTTGGCGGAGAGGGCCACCGTCAGGGCGTGGGTGCCGCAGGTGATCTGGGGCCGCACCAGGGCCGCCTCCGTGTGGAACACGTCGGCGTACACCCGCTCCAGGTTGTCCCGGCCGTCGTCGTTGTAGCCGTAGCCGGTGGTGGCGGCAAAGTGGGTGGCGTTCACCCGGTTTTTCTGCATGGCGTGGAGCACCTTGCCCTGGTTGTACTCCGCTGTCTGGTCGATGGCGTCGAACCGGGGCCGCAGGTCCCGGAGCACCGCCTCGCCGTATTCATACACAGCCCGGCTGATGCCCAGCTGTTCATACATGGTCTCGATTTCCATGGTCATCCTCCGTCGTTCCCAAAATTTCGTCCGCCAGGTCGCTGAGGACCTGGGGCTTCGTCACCACCAGGCCGCTGGCCTCGTTGCCCAGGATCAGCAGGGTGTCCCCCGGCGAGATGCCGAAAAACCGGCGGGCCTCCTGGGGAATGACGATCTGGCCCCGGTCACCCACCTTGGCGGTGCCAAAGACCCGGTTCTTGGACATCCCCAGCATGTGTTTGC
>CAMMCS010000007.1 GCA_946494635.1 uncultured Oscillibacter sp.
GGCTCCAAAGCCGGCAACAAGGGGGCTGAGTGCGCCCAGGGCGCCATCGAGATGGTGAATCTCCTGCGGTCCATGGACCAGTGAGAGCCCTTCCCGCTCGGGCGATCTCCCTGCAGCGGCAGCAAAAATGCCTGTGTTCTTTTGAACACAGGCATTTTTTCCGGCAGGAACCCTGGACGTGCCCAGCCGGAGACGCTTCACACATTCTCCGGAGCTCTCCGCTGCATCCGCAGAACCGGCACGTCGTTCAGGGCGTTTTCAGGTACCCGCCCGTCCAGCAGACGCTGGATGTTCTCCGCGAAAAAGCGGTATCTGCCTGCGTGGAAGTTCACTCCGTCCGGGAACCCGGCGGTGTGAGGCGTGAGGATCACATTCGGGAAATCCCGCAGCGGGCTGTCCTCCGCCAGCGGCTCCTGCTCGTAGACGTCCAGACACGCGCCGGCAATCGCGCGTCTCTCCAGCGCCTCGATGAGATGCGCCTCATGGATGACAGCGCCCCGGGAGGTGTTGATCAGCAGTGCGTCCCGCCGCATGATTTCAAAGGCGCTCTGGTCAAGCAGATGATGCGTCTGGTCGTTCAGCGGCACATGGACGGTAATGACCTCGCTCTCCCGGCAGATCCGCTCCAGGTCCGTCCACACAACGCCGGGCACCGTCTGCCGGCGGCGGCTGGTTCCCAGCACCCGCATGCCGAAGGCACCGCAGAGTTCCGCCACCCTCCGGCCGATGCTGCCCAGGCCGATGATGCCGGCCGTCCTGCCGGAGAGCTCCGCCCCGGTGTAGCAGAGCTCCCTCCCCTCGCGGCGGGTCTTCATAAGCTGATCCAGCTTCGGGATGTTCTTATACCAGCCCAGCATCAGCGCCATCACATGCTCTGCCACCGCCGCGGCGTTCACACCGGCGGCATTGCACACCCGTACGCCCCGCCTGGTACACGCCGGGATGTCCACATTGTCAAAGCCGGCGCCAGTCTGGACCATGGCCAGCTTGGGCGCCTGGTCCAGGAAACGCGCATCCACCACAGCATGCTCCGGAATCACCGCAGCGGCGTCCCGCAGGCTGCCGCCTGCCTCCTCCGGAGCTGTCACGCAGACGGACCAGTCCTCCGGAAAGCAGGCGGCGATCCGCCTCCTAGAGTCCTCCGGGAACCTGCCGATTACCACAACCTTCATACCCTGCGCCCCTTTCCCACATTCTCTCAGCTCATTGCTTAAAACGATTATAGCGGAACCCCCGCAAATACGCAAGCGCGGGTCTCCGCTGCCGGCCCCTCTCCTGGCGCGGGAAAAGGGAGCGGGGCGGCCCTCAGCCGTCCCGCTCCCCGGTTTTCAATCCGGTTCCGGAGATTTCAGAAAGGATCACTGCACTTCAGACAGGATCTTGCACAGCAGCTCATAGGTGGGCTTGACAGAGGCGATCTCCAGCCGCTCCTTCGGGGTATGAACATCGTAGTTCATGCAGCCCAGGTTGATGAGATCCACCTTCCGGCCTGTCCGCTGGGCCTTCTCCTGGAAGACGCCGCCCTCCACGCCGGCATGGATCTGGGCCACGTTGGCCTCCACGCCGAAGACCTGCTGGTAGAAGACCTTCGTCTGCTCCAGCAGCTTGGAGTCCGGAACAAACTCCCAGGCCCCGAACTTGCTGCGCAGCGTCGGCGTCAGGCCGCACAGTCTGGCCAGCTTCATCTTCTGGTCAATCATCTGGTCAAAATGATAGGCCACATTGCTGCGCATGGAGATGGTGATGCGTGCCAGGCCGTCGATCTCCTCCAAAACGCCCAGATTTGCAGAGCTCTCCGCCCGGGTATAGGCGTCGTCCACCATCATGTAGGCGCCGGCAAAGCACAGCGCCACAAAGTCCAGCAGCTGGCCGACGCGCTGCGGATCGATGGCCGTGTCCCCGGCAGAGGCCGGGCGCGTCCGGATGGCAAACTCCATATGGGGCTCCGTGTGGCTGTAGGCGCGGCAGATCAGCTCCGTCTGCGCGCGCAGGAAGGCGTTCATCGCCTCCACGTCCCCGGCGGGGCACGCGATGGCCGCCGCAGACCTATAGCAGATCACGTTGATCAGGGTTCCGCCGGTGTAGCTGACCAGCTCCGCCTGGGGGAACTTCTCCCGCATGGCGGAGAGCAGCTCGCCCATCACCTTGATGGCGTTGGCGCGGTCCCGGTGGATCATATTTCCGCTGTGGCCGCCCTGCAGCCCCGTCAGCTCTATCTCCACCACGGTATCCGCGCCGGCAGAGAGGGGCCTGCGGTCCAGCTGGCAGTCGCAGGTCACCGTGCTCATGCCGGCGGCTGCGGCCAGGATGCTCTTGTTGTTGGAATAGTCCAGGCCGATCATATAGTCGCTGTCGATCCAGTCGTCCGCCATGGCCTGGGCGCCCACGAACAAGATCTCCTCGCCTGTTGTGAAGATCGCCTGCAGCGGCGGGTGCGGCAGATCCTCCCGCTCCAGCAGCGTCAGGATCATGGCCACGCCCACGCCGTTGTCCGCGCCCAGCGTCGTACCCCGGGCCTTGATAAAGCCATCTTCCACATAGATGTCCAGCGGCTGCGTCTTGAAGTCGAAGTCAACACCCGGGTCACTGGCGCAGACCATGTCCAGATGGGCCTGCAGTGCGATGGTCTTGCGGTCCTCATATCCCGGTGTGGCGGGGGCCCAGATCTTGACATTGTTGGCGGCGTCCTGCTCCCACCGGAAGCCGTGCTCCCTGGCGAAATTCACCACATAGTCGCTGGCGGCCTTTTCATTCCCGCTTCCGCGGGGGATTCTGGTAAGCTGTTCAAAATAGTAGAAAAATCTTGCGGGCTCCAGCCCTTCCAAAACTGCCATGTCAGACACTTCCTTCCTTCTGAATCAATCGTCTCTTCCGCAGGATCTCACGCGCCCAGGAACGGCACGACAGCTCCCGCCAGAATCACGGAGCCGATGGTGACCGTCACAAAGCCCGCCACGGTCATCTGCGGCAGCAGGTAATTGCGCAGGCCCTGCTTCTCCAGATCCGTCTGCCCGACACTGGTGGCGATCTCCTCGGAAATCAGCGCCGTGGTGGGGAAGCCGAAGGTGCAGGTAATGGCCAGGGCGATGTTGAGATACACGCTCTTCTTGAAGATCCTGGCGGTGACAAACGCGGTCAGGATGGTACCGATGGCGCCCAGGATCAGCACCAGCGCCACCGGGAAGAGGGAAGCCAGCAGGCTCTGGGGCGTCACCGTGGCCAGGGAGGAGAACACGCTCATCAGCACGGCAAAGAGGATCATGAAGTAGCAGTCAAGCTTTCCGAAGATGTTCTGCGGCAGGAAGCCCAGCTCCGTGAGGATGACGGAGAAAATCAGGGCCAGGATCGCGGAGTTCAGCGTTCCGCCTGTGAGGTTGGAGACCGCCGTGCTCAGAGATCCGATCAGTGCCAGCTTCATCATGTTGTAGACCGGCTTCGTGTTCCCGCACAGGAACGCCAGCGGGCGCTTCTTGGCGTTTGCGCCGTCCTCACTCTTGCTGTTGGCATAGTGCTCCACCAACTTGGGGTCTTTCAGAAAAGCCGTGGCCTCCCGGTTCAGGCAGAAGGAGCACAGCGGCACGCCGATGAATTTCTGCAGGGCAAAGATCATGATGACGATGGGGCCCAGCGTCGTGGTCAGGTTCAGATCCTCCAGCGCGGCGTTGATCACAGCCAGGGCTACGGAGGCGCCGGCAAAAATCGGGGCACTGGCCAGGGCCGCGTCCCGGCCGATGATCAGCCCGCCGACGAGGATAATGATGATTACGCCAACCGCGCAGCCCACGAAGCTGATGATCACGGTCTTCCACTGGCGGATCAGCTCGGGAATGTCCATGGTGGTTCCAACGCCGGCCACCATGATGGTCAAAAAGACGCTGCCAAGGGTGGAAAGGCCGGCAGTGGAGACGATGTCGGTGGGCATGCCGCACCAGAAGCCAATCAGCATCACGACGCACAGGACAAACACCATGGACAGGAGTCCCTTTGTCTTTACAGATACGAATTCTCCGATGGCATACAGAATGAGGCAGATGGTAAGCGCATAAATTGCTGTCATGTAAGTTTCTCCTTTCTCTTTCTCCGCAGGCTATTGGCCTGCGGAATCGGCTTTGAGACACAAGGCCTCCCCTTACGAATCCCTTTCGGCAGGCATCTCTCCTTTCCGGTGCCGGGTCCTATTGGCTCTCCTGCCACCTGTTTTCACTGATCCGGCCGACAGCGGCGGATCAGATCACCTTCTGTTCTCTCAGAGACTCCACTTCCTCCTGCGCGAGCCCGCAGTATTTGTGCAGGATCTCAAAATCATCCTGCCCCAGGGCAGGAGCCGGCGTGCGCACGCCGGGCATCGTCTCGCTGAGCTTCACAGCACAGCCGTTCACCGTGATGGGCCCCAGCGTCGGGTGCTCCATCTCCACAAACATCTCCCGCTCCTTGACCTGGGGGTCCTGCAGGATCTGGCTGATATCGTAGATGGGGCCGGCGGGAATCCCCTTGGAGAGGACCAGCTCCACCGCCTCCTCCATGGTCTTGTCCGCCAGCGTGGACTCGATGACCTCCTGGATCGCATCCTGGTTTTTCAGCCGGCCCGGCATGTCGGTAAACCGGGGGTCTGTGATCATGTCCGGCCGGTGCAGGATCTCGGTACACAGCTTTTCATACAGGTGCTGATTCCCCGCGGCGATGATGATTTTCCCGTCCTTGACCTGGAAGGCGTCATAGGGAGAGACCGCCGCGTACCGGTTACCCATTCTGGGCGGGATCGTCCCGGACTCCAGGTATTTGATGGCGGTGTTCTCCGTGGCGGCGATCACCGCGTCCATCAGGCTGATGTCCACCCGCTGTCCGACGCCGGTGAGGTTCCGGGCGTTGACCGCCGCCAGCAGGCCGATGGTCAGATGCAGTCCGCCCAGGAGATCCCCGATGGCGCTGCCCACCCGGGTGGGCGGGCCGCCGGCGGCGCCGGTAATGGCCATCAGCCCCCCCATGGCCTGTGCCAGGATATCATAGCCCGGACGGAGGCGGTAAGGGCCGGTATTCCCAAAGCCGGATACGGACCCGTAGATCAGGCGGGGATTGATCTCCTTCAGCGCGTCATAGCCCAGCCCCAGCTTGTCCATCACGCCGGGCCGGTAGTTCTCCACCACGATGTCTGCCTTCTTCACCAGGCGGCGGAAGATCTCCTTCCCCTCCTCGGACTTCAGGTTCAGGGTGATGCCCTTCTTGTTCCGGTTGATGTTGGCGAAATACAGGCTCTCCTGCTCCCCGTCCCGGTTTTTCCGGAAGGGCGGGTAGGCGCGGGTATCGTCCCCGCCCTGCGGGATCTCAATTTTGATGACCTCCGCCCCCATGTCCGCCAGCAGCATGGTGCAGTAGGGCCCTGCCAGCACGCGGGTCAGGTCCAGCACCACCAGGTTTTCCAATGCTCCAGAACTCATCCTGTGTACCCTTCCTTCTCCAGATCAATCTTCATCCGCATAAAGGCGGAGCCCATGGACTTCCCGAGGGTATCCAGCCGGAGGGAGTGGGTGGCCCCGCCTCCCAGGGCATGCTTCATCACAAAATTCATACCGCACAGGGAGTCCACCTCATAGCGGGTGATCTCCCCCTGCACCATATCTCCGAAATACGCCTTCACCCGCTCCACGGTCAGCACCCGCTTCAAAAACGGATAGTCCTTGGGGTCCCGGGCATACACACAGACGTTGCTGGTATCGCCCTTGTCACCGCTGCGGCCGTGGGCCAGGGTGTTCAGATAAACAACCGCCATTTTATTTCACCTCCAGAATATGGGACTCCAGCTTCACCGCGTCTCTGGGGATCAGGGTGGGCCAGAGGCCGATCACATCCGTCACATGGGCCCGCCCGCCGAAGAAGGAGGCTCCCGGAGGGCCGTTGAGCTGCAGGGGGCTGATCTCCGGAATGATCAGCTGGGCGTCTCTCTTCTCCTTCGTCCGGATGGCGATGCGGAGCACCACCTCGTTGGTGCGGCGGATCAGATCCTCGTCAATCTCCGCCACGTCCAGGTGCAGGGCGTTGAGGCCCACATAGTCGATCCGCAGGTCCTCATACTGCATGCCCTTGCGCTTCATTTTTTTCATCAGGATTTCCGCGGCATACTGGGCCTTTTCCAGAGCGTCCGGCCAGGCAAAGGACAGATAGGTAACGACCTTATAGCCTGCGTGGTATCCCAGGCAGAGCTTCAGCTGCTCCGGCCGGGGCTTTCCCTGGATGCCGCCCACCCGGACCCGGTCCCTTCCGTCCTGGGTCAGGGTGGCGTGGCTGATATCCACCGTGACGTCCGGCGTGATGTAATTGGCGGGATCATGGACCTCATAGAGGAACTGCTCTTTGCAGGTCTGCTCCGTAATCATGCCGCCGCAGTCGGGGGCCTTTGTGATGTGAAAGTCGTCCTCTGTCAGCTCCGCGATGGGGAATCCCAGCTGATCCATGTCCGGCACGCTGCGCCAGTCGTACTGGAAGTTGCCGCCGGAGCCCTGGCCGCCGCACTCCAGCAGGTGGCCCGCCATAATGCCCCGGGCCAGGTCGTCCAGATCCTGGTCCTTCCAGCCAAAGCGGTAGGCCAGCGGCGCCAGGAACATGGCGGAGTCCGCCGCCCGCCCGGTGATGACGGCATCCGCGCCCTGGGCCAGGCAGTCCATAATGGGCTCCCGCCCGAAATATACGTTGGCGTTTACCAGCTTGTCCCTGATCTCATTGAAATCGCCCACGTCATCCATGTTCTCAAAGGTGCAGCCCTCAGCGATCATCGCGGGAATCTGATCCAGCAGGTCGTCTCCGGTGACATAGCCGATCTTGTATCCGTGCATGCCCTGTTCCTCGGCCACTGCCCGCAGGGCATCCACCGCGCCGGAGATATTCATGCCGCCGGCGTTGGTGATGATGCCCACCTTCTTTTCATAGGCCTCCTTGCCGATCTCCTTCATCAGGCCGATAAAGTCCCGGGCATAGCCGGCCGCCGGATTTATCATCTTCTGGCGCTGCATGATGGACAACGTCAGTTCCGCCAGATAGTCGCATGCCATATAGTCCAGTTCCGCATGCCGGATCATGTGGATTGCCGCATCCGGACTATCGCCCCAGAATCCCTGGCCGCCGCCAATGGAAATCTTTTTCACAGTTCACCGCTCCCTTTCCAAAATAGCAGAATCCATCGTTTCGCAATCCTTTCCGTTCTTTTTTTATTGTAGCAATGCGCGGCCGGAAACGCTCTTGTAGGTACTCCCATATTCTCTCTTCCCCTTTTGCGCAAAAAAACAGCGGACTGTATCTTTTCCAGCACAGTCCGCTGTTTCATTTTTGGCACTGTTTACTTTTTGGCACTTTCGAGGATCCCCAGTTCCGCGCACTTACGGTAGAAGGTCCGCCGGCTCAGGCCCAGCTGCGCCATGGCAGCCGTGCGGTTCCCCTGGCACTCCGCCAGCGCCATCCGGATCACTTCCGTCTCGAAGGTCCGCAGCTGTTCTGCCAGCGGTTCCCTTCCATTTGGGCGGGTTCCCGCTCTCCGCTCGGTCTGATCCACGGTCTGCTGCTCCGCCCGTTCCGCAATGGGCAGGCCGCTGTCTCCCAGAATGACCGCCCGTTCCACATAGCTCTCCAGCTCCCGCAGATTTCCCGGCCAGCTGTACCGCTGAAGCGCCTGATAGGTCTCCGCGGAAAACGTGATATCCCGGTGGTATTTTTCATTGTACAGCGACAGGAACCGGTTGGCCAGCGGCAGGATATCGTCCGGGCGATCCCGCAGGGGCGGCAGGGCGATGGTAATGGTATTGAGCTTATAGAACAGCTCCTTGCGGAAGCGCTCCTCCCGCACCATGGGCTCCAGAGGCTGGCTGGTGGACGCGATAAGCCGCACGTCCGGCGCGGTGCTCCCCCTTCCGTTCTCGCCCCCGGCCAGAGTGTCCTGCTGCAACGCATACAGCAGCCGGGACTGGGCGGAAGGCGGCAGCTCCGTAACCTCCGCCAGGAAAAGGGTGCCGCCGTCCGCCACCTGGAGCTTGCCAGGCTCCTCACGGCTGCCGAAGAGCACGCTCTCAATCAAATCTGCCGGCACCGCGGCACAGTTGACCACCACAAGGGGCTTGTCCCGCCGGCGGCTGCATTGGTGCAGATAGTGGGCCAGGGCATTCTTCCCGGTGCCGCTCTCCCCCCGCAGCAGCAGGGGTACGTCTGTCAGCGCCACTGTGGCGGCCTTTTGGATCACTGTCTGGAAAGATTTGTTGTAGGACAGCAGCCCCATTTTTTCCGCCGTCTCCTGGCTGCGGATGCGCTGTGTGTACTCGTCCACGATCCCGGACATCTGCCGCATCTCCTGGTTCAGCTGGTGAAGCCGCGTGATGTCCCTGAAAATGGACACCGCCCCCAAAAAGCGTTCCCCGTCCCACAGCGGGAACGTCCGCAGCGATACATACTTATGCAGGGAGGAGATCAGCTGCTTTTTGCTGGAGAGCGGTTCCCGCTGCTCCACAGTCCGCTGAAGAATGGAATCCGGCTCCACATCCTGGAGCTTCCGCCCCAGAACCCGGCGCAGCGGCACGCCCAGGATGTCCGTATAGGCAGGATTCGCATAAAAAATGCGGCCGTTCCCATCCACGGCGATGACCCCGTCATTCATGCTGTCCAGAATCTGCTGGAAGCGGAACCTCTGCTGATAGTCCAGCAGATAAAGCAGCGTCTCCTTCTGAACCTTTCCATAGACCACCCGCTGGCTGTTGGCAATATAGATGGTATCCGGAAGGTCTGCCAGCGTCTCTGCAGTCAGTTCCGTCAAATCCATGCCCCCCTGCAGCGCGCCGGCAGCGTTCATCCGCTCCTCTTCCGGAACACGTCTGGAAAAGTCCCGCAGCTTCATGTCGTCGTTCTCCCTTCAGCCCGAAAATCTGCGTCTATTATGACATAGTCCCGGAGAGTCTGCAAGCCTCTGCCGCTTCCCCGGAACGTTCCGGCGCAGGCGCGCCCCTCCCCGCAAGATCTGCCGGGGCCGAATTTTTCCAGGTGTATATTGACATTGTGTCAGAACAGTGCTATAGTATCTGTACTGACATCGTGTCAGCACCTTTGGACTTCCGCCGGACCGTTTTCGCGCCGAAGGTGCGCGGGCGCGTCAGATCAAGTCATCCTGGAACCATCATTCAGATATCAGATAAAGGAGTGTATGATTTATGCGTAAAATCCTGGTCGCCTATTTTTCTGCCAGCGGCGTCACGGCCCGCGCTGCCCGGGAAGTGGCTGAGGCCGTCGGCGGGGATCTGTATGAGATCGTGCCGGCCGAGCCCTATACCGACGCCGACCTCAACTGGATGGACAAAAAGAGCCGCTCCACCCTGGAGATGAAGGATCCGGCCTGCCGGCCGGCCATTTCCGGAGATGTCCGGGACATGGAGCCGTATGATACCGTATTCATCGGCTTCCCCATCTGGTGGTATGTGGAGCCGCGGATCGTGGATACCTTCCTGGAGAGCTGCGACTTCTCCGGAAAAACCCTCATTCCCTTCGCCACCTCCGGCGGCAGCGGCATCAGCCAGGCGGAGAAGAGCCTGGCCGCCCACTGCCCCAAGGCAGACTGGAAAAGGGGAAAGCTCCTCAATGGCGCCGGTGCCGGCGCCTGGGCCAAGCAGGTCCTGGGGCTGTAAATCTGCATCGAAATGCGTGAGCGGGACGGCCTTATGGCCGTCCCGCTTCTTTCTGCTCCGCCGCCCTTCCCAGCCGGAAGCCGGCGGCCGGCACAGGTTGTCAGAGCTTCACAGCTTTTCCCGTTTTCCACGCCTCCGTGGTGGCGTAGCCGATCTTTGTGGACTCCGTACCGTCATAAACGCTGACGCCGGGCTGGCGGCCGGTCAGGGCGCAGTCCACGAACTCCTCCATCTCCAGGAGATAGGCCTCTGCAAACCGCTCCGGGAAGCCCTCCACACATTCGGTCACCACGCCGGCGCCGTTGTACAGGCGGGCGAGGTTCTTTTCCGGAACGGCGGAGATCCGGATTGTCCCCTCTGTTCCCACGATCTCCGTCTCCACATGGTAACCGTAAGGGGCCGTCCGGCCCACATGAACCATGCCCATGGCGCCGTTGGCGAACCGGTAAACCGCAAGGCCGGTCTCATCGTCCCCCGCCTCCCGGAAGGCCGGGTGCTTGAAGGTGGCGCCCATGGCGTAGACCTCGGTGACCTCCGCGCCCAAAAACCAGCGCATCAGGTCAATGTCATGGATCGCCATGTCCAGGAAGATGCCGCCGGAGGTCTTGGCAAACCGGATCGCCCCCTCCACCAGGGCCTCCGGGTCAATGCCGGTGGCCTTCACCAGGTAGGGCGTGCCGATGGCGCCGCTGTCAATTTTCTGTTTGGCATAGGCATAGGAGCGGTCGTAGCGCCGCATGAACCCCAGCATGAAGGTTTTCTCCGGATGGCGCTCCACCGCCGCCTCCGCCATATGGCACTGCTCCACATCGACGCCCAGAGGCTTTTCGGAAAAGACGTGCTTCCCGGCGTCCAGAGCGGCCTCGATCTGCCAGCAGTGCTCCCGGGAGGTGGTGACGATAACCACCGCATCCACATCCGGGTCCCGGAGCATCTCCCGATAGTCCAGATAGACCTTCTCCACCCCCAGCTCCGTTTTGGCGTATTCCAGCTCCGCCGGGACGATGGAACAGGCCGCGGTCAGCTCCGCATTCCGGATTTTGTTGGCAATGTTGCCGGCGTGGATCTTTCCCAGCCGGCCCAGCCCGACGATTCCGACTTTCAGTTTCTCCATCTTGTATCCTCCATTTCGTAAGGCGCTTTGCGGGAAAGCGCAGGATTCTGGCAGCCCGGCATCCATGGGATCCACCCCGGAGAGGAGGATATCCTCTCCGCAGCCTGAATACAGGGGGCTGTTACCGCTCGCCCCCTGCATCTATGGGTCTCACAGGCAGTATTTTACTCTCAAACGCCGAATCTTGCAAGGATCAGGAGCGGCCCGGCAGGCGGAGAGCAGGCACCGCCCTCCCCAGGGGCAGGCCAGAAGGGACACCCCGGCCCATTTGGCAAAATGGGCCGGGGCGCATTTCCCGCAGCGAATCAGGCAAACCGGGTGACAGCAACCCATGGCTGCGCCCGTCTTCCTGCCTCAGCGATAGAATCCTCCGGTGGATCAGACGAACTCATCCGCATTCTCCGCGGTGATGGGCGTCATGGGGACGGCCACATAGTTGTCCGTGCCCTCCATGGTCTCCAGCTGGTCGGTGGTGCCGTCCAGCATGGCGCGGATGGTCTTCAGAGCGGCCTCAGCCTCGGCGTAGGGATCCTGATACAGGTCCACATACTCATAGCCGTCGGCCACCCACTCGCCGGTGGAGGCGGAGATGCCGGCCAGGATGAAGTTGGAGGTATCCAGGCCATAGGACTGCATGCTGGAGACAATGCCCTGTGTCTGCATGGAGCTCTGGGTGGCGACGCCGTCGAAGCCGCCGACGCCGTACTTCTGGATCCAGTCCTCGAAGATCCGCTGGGCGTCTGTGGGCTCGTTCTTCTCCACATAGTTGACCTCCAGGATCTCCACGTCGGGACGGTTCTCGGCCATCCAGGTCTGGAAGCCCTCCAGCCGCTGGGCGGCGTTGGTCTGGCCGTAAGTCAGGCACATGACGCAGATCTTGGCGTTTTCCTTCAGGCCCTTGGACATCTCCTCAGCCAGCTGCGCGCCGATGTTCACGTCAAAGCAGCCGGCGTAGTAGTACTCCAGATCCGCGCTGTTCTCGGAGATCTCGGGAGCGATGTTCAGGAAGCACAGGGGGATGCCCTTCTCATTGAACTGCACGCAGTGGTCGGGCACGGAGAACAGTGGCTGCACGATCATGGCGTCGGGGTTCTTGGCGGCCAGGGCGTCGATGGCCTCGATATAGCCGGAGACGTCCGGGGTGCCGCTGGGAGCGCCGTTGATGGCGTCCACGTTCAGGTTGTACTGGGGGCCCAGCTCCACCAGGGCGTCGTTCAGGCGCTTGCAGTAGTCGTCGGACCAGGAGGCGGAGACATAGCCGACTGTCTGCGTCTCTTCACCGGTGCCCTCCCCGCCGTCCTCACCGGCGGGCTCCTGGGTGTCGCTGCCGCCGCCGCAGGCCATCAGGGAGAGGGCCATAGCAAGGGTCAACAGGGCCGCAAGAAACTTCTTCATTTGAAAATCCTCCTCTTACTGAAATTGTTTTATTACAAAATCCACAGGCGCTCAGCGCTTTTTCGTGGACTTCATAATCGCATTGCGGGTAAAGACATCCAGCAGAACGGCCACCAGGATCACAATGCCCTTGACCACCTGCTGCCAGAAGGCGTTGACCGAGCAGAGGTTCATCACGTTGTTGATGATGCCCACCACGAACACGCCGATGATGCTGCACACCACGTTGCCGATGCCGCCGGCCATGGAGGTGCCGCCCAGCACGCAGCCGATGATGGCCTCGAACTCGAAGTTCACGCCGCCGGCGGGCAGGCCGCTGTTGGTGCGGCCCGCGTAGATCACGCCGGCCAGGCCGCAGATGGCGCCCATCACCACATAGTTGATGAAGAGCTGCCGCTTGACGTTGATGCCGGAGGCGCCGGCCGCCTCAGCGTTGCCGCCGATGGCATACAGATACCGGCCGTGGGAGGTGCGGGACATCACAAACGCCATGATGGCGGTGGCCGCCAGCACCACGACCAGGATCATGGGAATGCCGAGAACATTGCCCTGGGCCAGGAACACAAAGGTGTCGCCCGCGCCGAACACCGGCGCGCCGCCCGCCAGCAGATAGGCCAGGCCCCGGACGGTCATCTGGGTGGCCAGCGTGACGATGAAGGCCAGCAGGCCGATATAGCTGATGAAATATCCGTTGATCGCGCCCACCAGAGCGCCCACAATGATGGCCGCCACAAGGGCCAGCAGGCTATTCTCCGTGGAGTTGAACACCACTGCCGCCACCACGCTGCACATGGCCACGTTGGAGCCGGCGGACAGGTCCACGCCGCCGCCGATCAGCAGCCGGGTCATGCCCAGGGCCATAATGGCGTAGACGCCCACGTTCTTCGCCACGCTGATCAGGTTGGACGGGACCAGGAATGCCGGGGACAGGATTGCGCCCGCAATCAGCGCCACCACCAGGATCAGCAGAATACCATATCTGCTGTACAGCTCCGCAAGGGACGCGTTTTGAAATTTTTTACTTTTCATGCCCGAACCTCCGATGCCAAATTCATGATACTCTCCTGAGTTGCCTCGCCCTTCTGCAGAACGCCGTTGATCCTGCCTTCGCACATCACGACGACCCGGTCGGAGAGGTTGATAATCTCCTCCATCTCAGAGGAAATCAGAATGATGCCGACACCCTGTTTTGCCAGATCCATCATGATGTTGTAGATCTCCCACTTGGCGCCCACGTCAATGCCGCGGGTGGGCTCGTCTAGGATCAGGACCTTGGGGTTCATCAGCAGCCATTTGCAGAGAATCAGCTTCTGCTGATTGCCGCCGGAGAGGAAATTGGCCATGGTCTCCAGGGAGCTGGTCTTGACCTCCAGCCGCTTGGACGCCTCTTCGGCCACCCGGTGGTTCTCTTTTACATTGAGGATGCCGAACCTGGACCGGCGGTAGAGGGAGGGGAGCATGATGTTCTCCTCCACGGAACGGCAGAGGACCAGGCCGTCGTCCTTCCGGCTCTCCGTCGCCATCACGATATCGTTTTTGATGGCGTCCCGGACACAGCGGATCTGGATGGGCTTGCCCTCCATGAGGATCTCGCCGGAGGAGTGGGGATCCAGGCCAAAGACGGACCGCATGGTCTCTGTCCGGCCGGCGCCCACAATGCCGGCAAAGCCTAGGATTTCGCCCTTATGTAACGTGAAGGAGATGTCCTGGACTTTGTTGCCGTTGTTGAGGTCCCGGACCTCCAGCAGCGGCTCCCCCACCGTTGTGTCCTTGGAGGGGAAGACATTGCTCATCTCACGGCCCACCATCATCTTGATCAGCTTGGCGCGGTCCAGCTCCCCGATGGGGTCGGTCCCGATGTACTTGCCGTCCCGCAGCACCGTCACTTCGTCGGCGATGGTGAACACCTCGTCCAGCTTATGGGTAATGATGATGACGGTGATCCCCTTCTCCTTCAGCGCCCGGATGAAATCGTAGAGCATCTCCACTTCCTTCTGGGAGATCGAGGAAGAGGGCTCATCCATGATGACCAGCTTGGCGTTGAAGGAGATCGCCTTGATAATCTCGATCATCTGGATCTCGGCCGTCTTGAGGTTCTTGATCTTGGTCCGGGGATCGTATTTCAGGCCCCAGCGGTCAAAAATCTCCTGGCAGGCCGCGTACATGGCGTTCCAGTTGATGATTCCGTTTTTCTTGGGATAGCGGCTGACAAACACGTTTTCCGCGATGGAGAGCTCCTTGATGGGGCTGAGCTCCTGGTAGATCATGGAGATCCCGGCGTTCACCGCCTCCTTGACCGACTTGAAGTTCACCTGCTTCCCCTCGAAGAAGATCTCCCCCTCGTCTGCCGGGTACTGCCCGAACAGCACCTTCATCAAGGTGGACTTTCCGGCGCCGTTTTCTCCCATCACCGCGTGAACCGTGCCCTTTTTCACCTGCAGGTTCACGCCGTCCAGCGCCTTCACGCCTGGGAACGATTTTGAAATGTTCCGCATTTCCAGTATGTAATTGATAGTAGGTCCCCCCTGTCACATTTTTTCAGTCCGTTACCTCGTATAGACAATGGAGCCGTCCGCCCGCCTGCGGAAGTGGCACAGGAACTGATCCCAGTAGATCTGCGCCATCTCCGGCGTGAAGGTGTGGGGCGTGTCCCGGATCCCGCTGAAGCGGAGGAGCGGAACCCCTTCTGCGTCGGCAAAGGTCAGCGTGCGGTACCTGCCGTTTTCCAGGCACTGGCCCCGGCTGCGGTCCAGATGGTTCAGGCGGCACATCATGTCCAGGAAGCGGTCATTGGCGTTGCCCGGCTCGATGCGGTCCTGATCCCCGATGTCCTCGCTGCCCATCATCAGCCACACAGGGCGGATGATCCCATCGTCGGGAATGTCCCGCCCGGCGGCCTCCTGGGGATCATTGTTCAGCGCCATATGGAACTGGGCGCCCTGGGGCGCGAAGGCCGCAAACTCCAGGGGCTTTTTCGCCATGAGCGTCTGCGTCATCAGGGAACCGTTGGAGTGCCCGGACACATATACCCGCTCCGGGTCGATGGGATATGCGGACTTGACCGCTTTCAGGACTTCCATCACATAATGGATGTCGTCGGTATCCGCGGTCATTCCCACCGCGTTCCAGGTGGGCAGCGGCACCGTGCGCCCGCCGAAGCTCTTGTTGGACGGATAGGCGGAGACATAGACCACAAAAAAGTCTCTCCGCTCGCCGACGGCGTGCCACTCTGTGTTCTCGGCAAACATCTTGCCGGTGCAGCTGTAGCCGTGAATCGCCAGCAGCAGCGGGCGCTTTCTCTCCGGTTCCCTGCGGTAGGCCGTGGGCTCATAGACCAGCCACTCGCGCTTCAGGCCGTCGATCTCCGCCTCAAACCGCTTGAGCCCCATGTCCTCCTCTGTCCGGGCAGCCCGGAAAGCGCCGTTTCCGATGGAGAGCCAGCGTTTGAACCGCAGTGCAAAGAGAAGCATCTGCTCGTGCAGGGCCTTGTCCGGAAGGCGCGCGGCCTCCGCGGCTCCGGTAAAGCGCACCTCGCTGATGGGCAGGCTGTCCAGCTCTCCGCAGCAGCGGCGGACATCCTGCTGATAGACCTCCGTGCCCCCGCAGCGAAGTCCCCGGTCCTCCGTGCCGTTTGCCAGCTGCAGGCTCTCCAGCACCGGGCCTCCCTCCTCCTGGGAGCGGTTGACCAGCCACGCCGGCATGATGACCTGCAGCTTGGAGCAGGTGCTGTCCCGGTCTGAGCGGATCGTTCCCAGCTGGCGCAGCAGGCGCTCATCCAGCTGATAGTCGCCGTCCGCCAGCAGGCAGGAGAACAGGGACGAACTGAGCAGGCCGTGGGCCGCGGCCACATAGGCGCCGGCGCCCAGGCCCATGATGTAATAAGTCGCCTCGTTCAGGCTGAAATAAGTACGGCAGATTGCCTTTTTGAAAACGGCCTCGCTGTAGGACACCTCGCTCTGGATATCCTCCCTGCTCCAGCCGCCCTCCCGGGCCTGCAGAATGATCAGCGCACACTGGGTCTTTTCGGACAGCTCACGCCAGCCGCTGTCCAGGCACTGTTCACAGGTGACGCCGTCATCCGGGTACAGGAACAGTCCCGCGCCGGAGATCGGGAACCGGCTGGGGATATAGAGTAGGAAGGGCCGCTCCTCTCCGTCCACGGTTACCCGCTGCGGCACCGGGCCGGTAAAGAAGGGACGGGCCGGATCCTTGGGATCCATCGGCGGATAAGACATGGTCTCCTTGTTCTGGAGCATCAGATTCAGGTCTCCGAGGGTATACCTTCCGTTGTCAAGATCCAGGCAATACGCTTTCTTCAAATGACACCAACCTCTCTTTTCATCCCGCCGCGCGGGTCCGCCCTCAGTATGTACTATTCAATCTTTATGTTTATTTTACCGAAGCGATGCGTTTTCACAACGTGTCATTCTTTCGATAGATAGGGGGTATTTTTGGATATTTCCACCTTGTCCCGCAAAAAAACGCACGGAGGACGCATTTTGCGTCCCCCGTGCCGCCATCTGCATACTTTTCCATTTTCCGAAGCGCCCTCAGTTGGAAATGCCGCTCTTTGCAATCGTAATGATCTCATCACAGCAGGAGCGCAGCATCAGCTGCTCGTTGCTGCTCCACAGGGCGGCCGTTCCGGCCGCCTTCAGCTTCGCCAGGGCGAGCAGGAAGTTGTTGCGGATATACTCATCCGCCGTGTAGATGGGGTTATCCAGGATCAGGACCTTGGGCGGGTGGAGCAGCGCCCCCCACAAAACGATCTGGCACCGCATCTCTGCCGGCAGATGCCTGGGATAACATTCAAAAATCTCCGGCTCAATGCCATGCTCCTCCGCAAACTCCCGAAGCGCCAGCCGCTGCATGGCCGGCGACAGGATGCCCGCCCGGGTGCCCCGGCCGCGTCGATATCCCCGGATCAGCAGGTTTTCCCCGGCGGTGAGGTTTTCAAACAGATTCCTCTCCCAAAAGCGCATGCCCAGGCATAGGATCTCCCCGCGCGACCGGTTTCTCCATGTCTGGAAGGGCATCCCCTTCTTGCCGGCCCAGACGGTCCCGTCGGCAGGCGCTTTGCCGGAAAAGATCTGGAAAACCGCGCTGCCGGCATTCCCGCTCTCCCACAGCAGTCCCAATGTCCTGCCCGGCCGGAGCACCGCGTCAAAGGAGCAGTTCAATTCCATGGACCGGACGCCCTCAAACCGCAGCGCCGGCCCCTTCGCCGCCTTTTCAGGCGGCACGGCAGCTGGAATGAACGGCCGGGCCGCCGCCATGCAGCGGTAGAGAACGGCGGTGTCCGTCTCCGCCGTCTCCCTGCAATAGCAGATGGTTCCGTTTCGCATCACGGCAATCCTGTCCGCATAGCGCAGCAGCTTGCGGGCATCGGAATTCAGCAGGATGATGTGGATTCCCTCATCCCGAAGCTGGTGCAGAAAGCGGGTGAACTCCGCCTCTTCACTCTCGTTGAACCCCTCGCCCAACTCCCGGCAGACCAGAATCCGCGCGCCGCATAAAATGGCCCTGCAGACGGACAGCTCCGCCCTCTGGCCGTCCGTCAGGCGGCCGGCCTTTTCCTCCGGTGCGCTGTTGATATGGTAGGTATCCAGGATCATCCGCGTGGTGTCGGCGTTCATGTGCGGATGGATGAAAAAGTTCCGCAGGCTGCCCCGCCCCAGGACATTCAGGTTCTCTGAGACAGAGAGGGTCGGGATCATGGAGAGGCTGTAGCTGACCTCATAAATTCCCTCGGCCTTTGCCTGCTCGCGGGAAAACAGGGATACCGGCCTTCCGCCCACATAGAGGGTCCCGCCGCAGAGCGGGGTCCGGCCGGTCAGCACATCGGCCAGGGTGGCCAGGCCGCTTCCATTCAGGCCGGTGATGCCCAGGATCTCCCCCCGCATCAGGGAAAAGGAAACGTATTCCAGATTCTGCTGATTGGCCTGCTCAGTGGCCAAATTCTCCGCGTAAAGAACCTCTTCTCTCATTGGCCCTGCTCTCCTCATCAGAATACATCAGCGGAAGCGTCACCTTCACGCTGGTTCCCACGCCTACGGTGCTGGTGAGATCCACGCCGTATCGGTCCCCGAAGTAAAGCCGGATCCGGGAATTCACATTGTACATGGCAATGCCGGAGGATTTCCTGCCCTGCCGCCGCTCCGGCGAGCGGCCCTCCCGCAGGGCCCGCCGGATCTTCTGCAGCTCCAGCTCCGGAATGCCGATCCCGTCATCCTCCACGGTGATCTCCAGCCGGTCTGATATGACCTGCACGCGCAGCATGATGTGCCCATCCTCCACGCGGGGATTGACTCCGTGGATCAGGGCATTTTCCACAATGGGCTGCAGCGTCAGCACCGGCAGCCGGCACTCCGGAAGCCGCTCATCACACTTGTCTATAAACTCCTCATAATGGAAGTGGTCCCCAAACCGGTAGCGCTGAATCAGCAGGTAATTGTGTACATGATCCAGCTCCTGCTGGAGGGCGGCCATCTCCCCGGAGTTGTTGATGCAGTAACGGAACTGCATCGCAAGGGATTCCACCATCTCCGAGACATCCTCGTTGCCCTGGAGCATGGCCCGGCTGCGGATGATCTCCAAGGTGTTGTACAGGAAGTGGGGGTTGATCTGGTTCTGGAGGGCATGCAGCTCCGCCTCAATCTTCAGGGTGTTGGCCGCGGTGGACTCCTGCAGGTAAAGCGCCAGCTTCTCCAGCGTCTCCCGGTCCGTTCGGTCCGTAATCTCTCCGCGGGCCTCTCCCTCCATCAGGACGTCCTGAGGATCCTGGCTCTCCATCAGCCGGTCCAGCCAGAACCGGAACCTCTCCTGCCCATCTTTGAGGGTCAGGTATAAAACCAGCAAAATGATCCAGACAAGCAGTATGGCGCAAAAAAGAGGATTCCGCAGCCCCTGTCCGCCTCTCAGCGCCAACAGTGTCACAAGTATCAGCATCACCGCAAGCACGACTGAAAAGACCCGCCGCAGTGTACTTTTTTTCATCCATCTCAGGCATTTCATCGGCATCCACCCGCTTTCAGGAATCTCCGCATCCCCATCCCGCAAAGTTCACATTCCCATTTGCCTCTGTCAAACACCGGGGCAGGATGTCCGGCTGAGCTCAGGAGTAAAACCGCCTGTATTCTGACGGGGTTACAGAGGTTTCATTGAGAAACACCTTGTTGAAAAATTTCATATCCCGGTATCCGACCGCTTCCGCAATGTCCTTGATCCGCATGCCCGGATTCTTCAGGAGCTTTTTTGCCTGCTCCACCCGAACCCGCTGCAGATATTTTACAAATCCGCATCCGGTCTCCGCCTTGAACAGCGTGCTGAAATAGGCCGGGCTGAGATATACCTGACGGGCCACATCATTCAGGGAGATATCCTCCGCCAGATGGGCCTGGACATACTGCTTTGCCCGTGAAATCACACTGTTTTCCCGCTGGCGGACATATGTATGATACATCTCCAGAGCTTCCCGGACATAGTCCTGGATGTGCTGGGAGATCACGGCAGGCGTCAGATCCCCGTAAAGCACGTCGGAGACGGAGATCTCCGGAATCTGTTCAGCATGCTCCGCGCCGGGCAGCTGGGAAAAGCCCCTGTTCAAAGCCTCCAGAAGCTCCTCCAGAACGCGGTATCTGCTGCCGGGCGGCGCGCCGTCCACCCGGCTCCAAGCCTCTTCAATCAGATGACAGATCTCATTCATTCGGTTCTCTGTCACTGCCTCCTGAAGGGCTGCCGCCCTGGAAAAGGGCGGCAGCCCTTCCACGGCCGCGGCCGTGGTCGCCTGAAATCGAATCAGCGCCGTTTGATTTTTTTCCAGCCGCCATTTCAGCGCCGTCTGCGCCTGGCTCATCACTTCCGGAAGCTGTTCCCAGCTTCCCCGGCGCAGCTGGCTGGCCGCCCCTGTCAGGCGGGAGAAGGCGCCCTGGCTGTTGAATTTCCGGATCTCCCCGCTGACAGCCTTAAGCAGTGCCTCGCAGTCATCCTCGCCGGCCTCCGGCGGATAAATCAGCATCTGCGCAATTCCATCACCAACCGAAAACATCACCGTCTCCATGCCATGTTCCGCCTCGATGGCGGAAATCGCGTCCATCGCGCCGCCGGCCTGCAGCATCGGCGCATCCAAAGCGGCCTTTGTGGACAGCAGATTGTCCACGCAGAACAGCAGGCATTGGAACAGGCGCCCTCCCGGCAGGATCAGGGTGTCTTCAATTCTTGGGACTGGCAGCGGGATCCTCTTCTGCCAGACTTCTCTGGCATATCTCTCCCGCAGCATGGACAGGCTCGCCTGCAGATGATCCTCCATCCTCTCCTGCTGGCGCGTCTGGACCTGCACGCTCTCCAGATGCTCGTCAAGCTTCTTCAGGATCCGGTTGAGCTCTTTCTTGTTCAGCGGCTTCAGCAGATAGTCCCAGACGCCCAGCCGCAGTGCCGACTGCACATATTCAAAGTCCGTGTAGCCGCTCATCACGATAAAATTGACCTCCGGGTATGAGGTCCTCGCCCGTTCGATCAGCTCCAGTCCCGTCATACCGGGCATACTGATGTCGGTAATGACCGTGTTGGGATGCAGCTCTCCGATTTTTTCAAACAGCTCCACGCCGTTGTGTGCCTCGCCCACAACCGTAGTGTTTGGGTACTCGATCAGCATTTTACAGAGATCAATGATCCCCGTCTCGTCATCCGCAATAATCAGGGACAGCATCTTTCCACCTCTCTTCTGAAAACGGCCCTCTGCCGTTTTTCTCTATATTATGGAAATAGTGTAATACATTCCCACTCAGATTGCAAAGACTTTCTCTGCCGGGCAAATCCATAATTCGCCCCCAATGTTCCAAAAAAAGGCCATTGCGCTGCGGGCTCCCACGCTCTAAAATAAAGCTGCACCGTGGAAAAATCTGCTTTTACAGGGGGATTCTTTTATGTTGAAAACCGCGATTCCATCCATCTATCCGCCGGAGGGCAGCTATGAGTTTTCCGCAGTCCATGCGGACCTCTCCTGTGCGACGCCCGGCGCCAAGGTACACTACACACTCGACGGCAGCACCCCCACAGCGGAAAGTCCCGTCTATCGCCGGTCTGAGGGCCTGCTGCCCCTCAAGGGTGTCCACGGAAGCTCCGTGCGGCGCGTGGTACGGGCCTTTGCCGTGGCCGACGGGATGGAGCCCAGCCCGGAAGTCTCCTTCACATATGATTTCCACTGCTTCCCAAAGGGAAGCTACCGCCACTCCATGCTGCGGGAGCCCGCGCCGGACGCGGCGGGCCTCATCCGCATTGAGGACCACGATCTGGACAAGATGTACCTGGTGATCGGCTCCCAGCGGGCTGTCCTGGTGGACGGCGGATGGGACGCGGAGGGCGATCTTCTGGGGCTGTGCCGCGACCTGACCGGGCACGCACTTCCCATTGATCTGGTTGTCGCTCACGGACATTCGGACCACATCATGCAGGCCCAGCGTTTCCTGGATGCCGGCCAGCGGGTATACCTGCCCCATGCGGATCTGGACCTGGCCGCCTCTTTTGGCGTACATCTGACCCCGGAACAGGTGACCGACATCGGCGACGGGGATGTGCTGGATCTGGGCGGCTGCACCCTGCGGGCGTTCACCATCCCGGGCCATACCCCCGGCGGGATCGTCCTTCTGGACGAGGCCTCCGGCGATCTCTTCGCCTCTGACGAGATGGGCAGCAACCGCAGATACGTCCCGGACTCCGCCTGGCTCCAGATGAACCCCGCGGCCACAGCTGAATCCGTTCTGCGGCGCCTGGACGCGTTCCTGGAGGAGACCCGCGGGAAGCTCCGCCGCATTTTCACCGGCCACAACGATGAAATCCTGGACGCCAACGCGTATCTGGAGACCTTCCGCGCCGCGCTGAAAAAGGCCGTGGACCAGGGCCCGGCGGGCCTCTCTCCCTCCCTGCGCAGCGCCGCGGAGTCCTTCGGCTCCGGAACGGCTGCCATAGTAGGAGACTGGCGCCTGGATCCCTGCTGGGCGGCGGCGAATCTCCGCTTCCTCCGGGACCAGGACCGGGACGCCGATCCGCCCCGCTACGCCCCCGGATTCCATCCCGACATCACCACCAACCTGGGCGAATAGTGGAAACACATCCTCTCTGTGCGCGGCGGCTCCGGAGTTTTCCGGGCCGCCGCTTTTCCGCGGAGGCCGGCGCCGTAATGCCGCCGTCCCTTCACAGGCGGCGTCATTCTTGACATTGTGCCGCTTCCCGCTTATGATGGAACAGGTAATCATCAATCATCCGGCGGAGGTCACAATATGGCAAGCGAAAAAAGCATACATTATCTGGAAACTGGCTCCCAGGATCCCTATTACAATCTGGCTTTTGAAGAATTTGTTCTGACCCATCGGCTGCAGGGGGATTTTCTGCTTTTGTGGCAGAATGACAACACCATTGTCATCGGCCGGAACCAGAACGCCGAGGCGGAGATCAACCGCGCCTTTGTAGAGGCCCACCGCATCCATGTGGTCCGGCGGGAGACCGGCGGCGGGGCTGTATATCACGATCTGGGCAACCTGAACTACTCCTTCATCACAGACGCCGGCGAGACCCAGAAGCTGGAGATCCCCCGCTTCACCCGGCCGGTGGTGGAGGCCCTGCGGGGCCTGGGGCTTCCGGCGGAGGCCTCCGGCCGCAACGACATCCTGGTGAACGGGCTGAAGGTTTCCGGCACCGCCCAGCGAATCCATCACCAGCGGATCCTGCACCACGGGACGCTGCTCTTTGACTCCGACCCCGGCGCTGTGGCCGGGGCGCTGAACGCAGACCCCGCAAAGTTCCAATCCAAGAGCGCAAAATCCGTCCGCAGCCGGATTGGAAATATCCGGGACTTCCTGCCCCAAGATCTGGAGCTGCCGGACTTCTGGGCATACCTGAAGCAGGCCTTTGCCGGAAGCGGTGCGGTCAGCGATGCCCTGACTCCGGAGGAGCTGGCCCAGGTACAGGCCCTGGCCGACGGAAAGTATCGGACCTGGGAGTGGAACTTCGGCCGGTCTCCCCAGTACAACGTCACCAACCATCGCCGCTACGAAGCCGGCAGCATCCAGCCCTGCGTCACCGTGGAGGGCGGAAAAATCACGCAGATCGTCTTCTACGGGGATTTCTTAAGTGTCAGCCCCCTGGCCCCGCTGACAGAGGCCCTGCGGGGCTGCCCCTTCCGCAGTGAGGATGTGGGCGCAGTGCTGGACCGCTTTGATCTGCAGGCCATGTTCGGCGGTCTCCGGCGGGAGGAAATCCTGGACGTGCTGTTCCACATCACCCCGGATGCGTAAGGGCTCCCTCCCATCCCCCGGGATTGGTCTCACATGACATGGACATATATTCTTTCTGCCCGGATCCCAGAGCCCCCGCCTCTTGCGGGGGCTCTGGCGCAGGGCGGCGTCTGCTGCGAAGAAGCCCGCATCCCCAGGGAGGGGGGGTTTTTCCTATTTAAGGGTGGTGGGGGGTTCTTTCTTGGTCTCCCCCCCCCCGGGGGCCTCCTTATACTTCGCCCGGGCGCACTGATCCTCATTGATCATGCCGTGGGCATCCATCCAGTCCATCTGCTCCTTGACGATCTTGGTCATGGGCAGATCCACGCCCAGATGCTCCGCTACATCCATGGCGTTGTTGATATCCTTCAGGTGAACAGCGATCCGGGCGCTTGCAGAGAAGTCACGGCTGAGCAGCTTGGGAACCTTCAGATCCATGACCGCGCTCTGGGCGAAGCCGCCCTTGATGGCGTCAAACAGCGTGTGGGGATCCAGGCCGGCCTTGGTGGCAAAGGCAAACGCCTCGCCCATCGCCAGCAGGTGGATGCCCACCATCATGTTGTTGGCGACCTTGGCCGTGCTGCCGCAGCCGGAGGGGCCCATGTAAGTGACGGTCTTGCCCATCATCTCCAGGTAGGGCTTAACGTCGTCAAAGACCTCCTTCTCGCCGCCGCACATGATGACCAGCGTGCCGCCGTTGGCGCCGGTCTCACCGCCGCTGACGGGAGAGTCCAGCAGGTGGAAGCCCTTCTCCACCGCGGTGGCGTGGAGCTCCTGGATCACATAGGGAGAGGTGGAGCCCATATCCACAATGGTGGTGCCGGGCTTGGCGGTCTCCATGATCTCGCTGATGGTGGCCTTGACAATGGCGTTGGTGGGCAGGCACATGAAGATGACATCACAGGTCTCATACAGCTCCTTGCCGGTCTCCAGGGCCTTGCCGCCCCGCTTGGCGAACCGCTCCCGCAGCGCGGGGACGGGGTCGAAGCCGTAGACCGTGGTGCCGCTCTTGTCGATCAGGTTGCTGGTCATGCCGTAGCCCATGACGCCAAGGCCCAGATATCCAATGGTTTTCATAGGAAATAACCTCCAATTCTTAATACATGATAGGTGTCCGCAGCCAGCCGGATTACTTCTTCTTTTTAGGAGGGATATGGACGGGGCGCCCCAGGGCGTCCAGCGCACATTCCCGCATGGACTCTGTCACTGTGGGATGAGAGTGGATCGTTGCCACCAGCTCATCCAGCGTCAGCTCGCTGCCGATGGCCAGGGCGCCCTCGCAGATCAGGTCCGTGGCGCGGGGCCCGATGATGTGCATGCCCAGCACCTCGCTGTACTCCTTTCCGGCGATGATCTTCACCAGACCCTCTCCCCCGTTCAGGATTAGGGCCTTGCCATTGGCGCTCATGGGGAATTTGCCCACCATATAGTCGATTCCCGCGGCTTTGGCCTGCTCTTCCGTGAGGCCCACAGAGGCCGCCTCCGGCTCAATGTACACGCAGGTGGGATTGGTGGACTCGTCATAGACGGACGCCTCGCCGCAGATATTCTCCGCAGCCACCTCACCCATGGCGCTGGCCGTATGGGCCAGCTGCGCATGGCCCAGCACGCAGTCGCCGATGGCGTACACGCCGGGGACATTGGTCTCCATCCGGTCACTGACGATGATCCGGCCCCGGTCATTGGCAATGCCGGCAGCCTCCAGATCCAGGCTGGCGGTATTGGCTCTGCGGCCGATGGCCACCAGGACCTTCTCCGCCTCAAAGCTGACGGTCTCGCCGGACTTATTCCGGCAGACCACCTTGGCGCCCACGGGAGAGGCCTCCACGGACTGTACAGGGCACTCCAGATGGAACTCCATGCCCATCTTCTTCATATGGGCCACGCCGATCTTGGTCAGGTCGCCGTCCAGCATGGGCAGCATGTGATCCAGCGCCTCCACCACGGTGATCTTGGTGCCGAAGGCGGCGTAGGCGCAGGCCAGCTCCAGGCCGATGACGCCGCCGCCGATGACCACCATACTCTTGGGCAGCTTCTCCAGAGAGAGGGCGCCGGTGGAGTCGATGCAATTGGGGTTCTCCTTCAGCCCCGGAATGGGGGGCTGTGCGTTGACGGAGCCGGTGGCCACGATGATGGCGTCAGCGGTCATCTCCTCCACGGAGCCATCAGACTTTTTCACAGACAGCTTTCTGGGACCGGTGAACTTTGCCTCGCCGTCCACCCGGGTCACCTTGTTGGCCTTCAGCAGGGCGGCGACGCCGGAGGTCAGCTGCTTGGAGATGTCGTTTTTATGTGCGATCACCTGGGGGAAGTCCACCTCCACGCCGGATACCTTCACGCCGATGTCTGCGCCCTGCTCCTGGATCTGGGACACCAGTTCCGCGGAGTGCAGCAGGCACTTGGTGGGGATGCAGCCGATGTTCAGGCAGGTGCCTCCGATG
>CAMMCS010000008.1 GCA_946494635.1 uncultured Oscillibacter sp.
TCTCCAGCGCCGCATGGGCCACGCCCTTGGACACCTCGGCGCACACATAGTCGTAATGGCTGGTGGAGCCCCGGATCACCGCCCCCAGGGCGATGACGGCGTCGTACCGTCCGCTCTTGGCCATTTTGGCAGCCACCAGGGGGATCTCAAAGGCCCCCGGCACCCAGGCCACATGGATGTCCTCCTCCCGGATGCCCCGGCGCAGCAGGCCGTCCTCGCAGCCGGAGAGGAGCTTGGAGACGATGAACTCATTGAACCGGGCGCACACCACACCTACCCGAATACCTTCCGCTACCAGATTGCCCTCATAGACTTTCATATTGCTTGTCCTCCTTGAATAGTAAAATTATAATGATCCCTAATTCTGCCAACAGGGGCGGGGCTCAGTACCGGACCAGGTGCCCCATCCGCCGCTGCTTGGTCCGCAGGTAGTACAGGTCCTCCGCCGTGGCGGGGATCTGGATGGGCACCCGCTCCACGATCTCCAGGCCGAAATCGGAGAGCTGGTAGATCTTGTCCGGGTTGTTTGTCAGCAGCCGCATGGTCTTGACCCCCAGATCCCGGAGGATCTGGGCCCCGGTCCAGTACTCCCGCAGGTCCGGGGCGAACCCCAGCTTCACATTGGCGTCCACCG
This sequence comes from uncultured Oscillibacter sp., assembly GCA_946494635.1. GTDB lineage: Bacteria > Bacillota > Clostridia > Oscillospirales > Oscillospiraceae > Oscillibacter. Next base: position 635 of record CAMMCS010000008.1, read on the forward strand.
TGTCCAGCCCCTGCTCCTGGAGGGCGTAGGCCTTCAGCTTGTTGATGAGGCCGATGCCCCGGCCCTCCTGCCGCATGTACAGCACCACGCCCCGGCCCTCCGCCTCGATCTGGCGCATGGCGGCGGAGAGCTGCTCTCCGCAGTCGCAGCGTTTGGAGCCGAACACGTCCCCGGTGAGACACTCGGAGTGAACCCGGCACAGCACGTTCTCGCCGCCGCCGAGGTCTCCCTTCACCAGGGCCACATGGTGCTCCCCGGTCAGGTCGTTGACGTAGCCATAGATCCGGAAGTCGCCGTATCGGGTGGGCATTTTGGCCGCGGCCTCCCGCACCACGTGCTTGTCGTGGCGGCGGCAGTAGTCCTGGAGGGCCTGGATGGTCAGCACCTTCAGCCCCCACTCCCTCGCCTTTTCCAGCAGCTCCGTGGTGCGCATCATGGTGCCGTCATCCCGCATGATCTCACAGCACAGTCCGCACTGGGCCAGCCCCGCCAGGCGGCACAGGTCCACGGTGGCCTCCGTGTGGCCGCTGCGCACCAGCACGCCGCCCCGGCGGGCCACCAGGGGGAACACATGGCCGGGCCGGCGCAGGTCCTCTGGCCGGGTGGCCGGATCCACGCACTTGCGGCAGGTATAGCCTCGCTCCTCCGCGCTGATGCCGGTGGTGGTGTCCACATGGTCGATGGACACGGTGAAAGCGGTGGAGTGGTTGTCGGTGTTCACCTTCACCATCTGCTCCAGACCCAGCCGGCCGGCGATCTCGGCGCTCATGGGGGTGCAGATCAGCCCCTTGGCGTGGACCGCCATGAAGTTGACATTCTCGGTAGTGGCGAACTGGGCGGCGCAGATCAGGTCTCCCTCGTTCTCCCGGTCCGGGTCGTCAATGGTGATGATGAGGTGGCCGGCGCGGAGCTCCTCCAGCGCCGCCTCCACCGTGCAGAATTGGGAATCCATGGGTCGTTGTTCCTCCTTACTTAAAATCCGTTTTCCATCAAAAATTCCAGGGAGATGCCGCCCTTGGGGGCGGTGTCCGCCGCCGGGCGCAGCAGCTTCTCCACATACTTGCCGATGATGTCCGTCTCCAGGTTCACGGTGTCCCCCGGCCGTTTGCGGCCCAGCACTGTCACCGCCGCCGTGTGGGGGATGACGGACACGGAGAACCGGCCCGCCGCCACCGTCGCCACTGTCAGGGAGATGCCGTCGATGGCGATGGAGCCCTTCTCTACGATGTACCGCAGCAGGGAAGGGGCGGCGGTGACGGTGTACCACACGGCGTTGTCATCCTTTCGCACGTCCGTGATAGTGCCGGTGCCGTCGATGTGGCCGGAGACGATGTGGCCGCCGAACCGGCCGCCCGCCGCCATGGCCCGCTCCAGATTCACCGGGCTCCCCGGTACCAGGGATCCCAGGGAGGAGCGGCTCAGCGTCTCGTGCATCACATCGGCGGTAAAGCCGCCGCTGTCTACCGTGGTGGCGGTGAGGCAGACCCCGTTGACCGCCACACTGTCGCCAATTTTCAGGTCCGACAGCACCGTCTCCGCTCCGATGGACAGCACCGCCGAGTGGGCGCCCCGCCGGATAGAGCGAAGGGTGCCCATCTCTTCAACAATTCCCGTGAACATCCGCGTCCACCTCTCCTTCCAGCAAAAAGTCCTCCCCCAGTTGGGTGATGGTGGTGTTCCGCAGGTGTGCCGCCTGGGATGGAAGCGCTACCCCCAGGCCCTCCACCGGGGACCTGGCGGCCCCGCCGCCGAAGAGCTTGGGGGCGATGTAGGCCTGGACCCGCCGAACCAGCCCCGCCTCCAGCATGGACCAGTTCAATGTGCCGCCGCCCTCCAGCAGCACGCCGTCGATCTCCGCCGCCCCCAGGCGGTCCATCAGGGCGGGCAGATCCACATGCCCGTCCCGCGCCGGCAGCTGCCACACCTGGCAGCCGGCGGCGGTATAGGGAGCGATCCGCTCACCGTCCGTCTCGCAGGTGGCCAGAATGGTCTCCACCTCGTTGGCGGTGCGGACGATCCGGCTGTCCAGCGGTGTCCGCAGATGGGTGTCGCAGATCACCCGCACCGGGTTCCGGCCATTTTCCATCCGGCAGGTCAGCAGAGGGTCGTCCGCCAGCACGGTGCCCACCCCCGCCAGGATGCCCCGGTACCGGTGCCGGTCCCGGTGAACCCGCTGCCGGGCCGCCTCCCCGGTGATCCACTGGGAGGCCCCGGTGCGGGTGGCGATCTTGCCGTCCAGGGTCATGGCGTACTTCATCACCACATAGGGCCGCTTGGTGCGGATGTAGTGGAAGAACACCGGGTTCAGGGCGTCACATGCCGCCTGGAGTACACCGGTCTCCACCTCCACCCCGTGGGCGCGGAGAATTTCAACGCCCCGACCGGCCACCAGGGGGTTGGGATCCAGGCTGCCCACTACCACCCGGCGGATGCCGGCGGAGAGAATGGCGTCAGTGCAGGGGGGCTGGCGGCCGGTGTGGCAGCAGGGCTCCAGGGTCACATACAGCGTGGCCCCCGCCGGATCCTCCCGGCAGTCCGCCAGGGCTTCCCGCTCAGCGTGGAGCCCGCCGCACCGGCGGTGCCACCCCCGGCCGATGATGCGCCTCTCCTTCACCAGAACGGCCCCCACCAGGGGATTGGGGCTGACCCAGCCCACGCCCCGCTCCGCCAGCTCTGCCGCCAGGCGCATATAATCGCAATCATCCATCAGATCTCGCCTCCGAAAAAGAAAAATGCCCTGAACCAGATGGTCAGGGCGCTGTGAAACATACGGGATATAACCCCGTCCATCCAGCAAAAACGCTCTGGAATGTACACACATTCCAGAGCGAACGTCCATGGACGCAGGAAATGATTCCCCCGCGGTCACACGATCTTCTTCCATCCAGACTCTACTGTCGGCCTTGGAATTTCACCAAGTCATGCCTTTCGGCTCGCGGGCTGTACCGCCGGTGGGGAATTGCACCCCGCCCTGAAGATCCTGATTCAATTTCCTGTATTATACTCCCACTGCGGGCCCCTGTCAATCCCCGCAGAAGGGGCGGGATCTGGTCTGGCGTCGGCGCCGCGGGCAGAGGCGGTCAGCAGCCGCCGGAAGAGAGGACGGGACGGGCGCTGCGCTTTCCCTTCCGGTATTGGCTTGGAGTGCAGCCTTTAAGCTCCCGGAAGGTCTTGGCAAAGTAGCTCATTTCCTGGAAGCCGCAGAGGGCACCAATTTCCGAAACAGACTGATCTGTTCCCTCCAGCAGCTCGGCGGCCTTTTGAATACGCAGCTGCCGGAGATACTGGATGGGGGAGGCGTCCAGCACCGCGCGGAAGCAGCGCAGGCACTCGCTCTCGCTGACGAGGGCGCTGGCGGCGATCTGCGCTGTAGTCAGCTCCTCCCCGTAATGGGCCTGGATATACTGCAGCATGACCTTTACCCGGTCCCCGCTGCGGCGCAGCTTTTCGGGCTGCGCCGATGGCGCGGCGGGGCAGTGGCGGCTGAGAAGATAGATCAGCCAGGACAGAGCGGCCCGAGCCTGAAATTCAAAGCCAGGCGGCTCCGCCACGCAGCTCTGCCAGGCTGCCTCCACCTGCGTCACCGCCTCCCGGCTCCAGGGGGCGGAGCCGTCCAGCAGGACGCATCTGCAGGCGGGATTTGCCGTCAGCGGCTGCAGGTACTGCTGCCAGTAAATGCTGTCCATAGCGCCGATGATCCTGGGATGAAAGACAATGGAGTGCAGCCAGCATCCGGGCGCCAGGCTCAGCGTCCGGTGCAGGGCACCGGCACTGATGAAGATTCCCTGCCCGGCTGAGAGCGCATACTGCCCGCCGTCCACGGAGACCGCCGCGAGGCCGCGCTCCACCACCACGACCTCCAGCTCATCGTGCCAGTGCCAGGGGACGGGGTGCTCCTCCAGACTGCCGCCATAGCAGGAGACCGGGAACAGGGCCGTCCCGTGATCCTTGAGCTCCCGCCCCTGGGGACTTGTAGTGACCCCACAGTTTCCAATTGCCATCACACACCCCCGCTCTGGCGGTTTTGTTGCATTTTGCTGCGGTTTTTTTCTATCACCTGCAGATTTCTGCTGGTATAATCGTAGCAGAATTGGGGAGGGAATACAAGATGCGGTATCTGCTTCTGGGAATTATTTTTCTGCCATCCATCGGAGTGGGACTGGCGGACACGCTGCTGGGATCCGCCTGGCCCACCATGTACACGGAATTCCTGGTTCCGGTCTCCTATGCGGGGGCCGTTTCCATGACCATTTCGGTCGGCAGGATCCTGGCGAATCTGCAGAGCGGCCGGCTCGCCGGGAGGTTTGGAACCGGGGTGATGACTGCGGTCAGCGTGGGAGTTACCGCAGCGGCCATGTTTGGTTCATCCGCCAGCCATTCCTTCCTCGCCCTGTGCCTTTGGGCGCTGCCCTATGGGCTGGGAATCGGCACCCTGGACGCATCCATGAACAACTATGTTGCGCTGCATTATGAAAGCCGGTATATGAGCTGGTTTCACTGCATGTGGGGCATCGGCGCAACGCTGGGGCCCTATCTGATGGGGCGCGCCCTTGCGGGCGGGGGCGGCTGGAACGCCGGCTACCGCTGGACCGGCCTGATTCAGGCGATACTGACGGTTATCCTTCTGGCAAGTCTGCCCCTCTGGCAGGATCGTCAGAGAGCGGCGGCTGATTCCACCGCCCGGCGAGACGGTACGCTGTCCCTGGGGCAAATTCTCCGGATTCCCTGCGGAAAGACGGTTATGGTGATGTTTTTCTGCTATTGCGCCATGGAGCAGACGGCCGGCCTGTGGATCAGCAGCTATCTGGCCCTGCACGTCGGGATGCCTGCAGACACGGCAGCCTGGTTTGCCAGCCTGTTTTTTGCAGGCATCACCGTGGGGAGGGCCCTCAGCGGCTTCCTGACCATCCGGCTGCAAGATGAGCAGATGGTGCGTCTGGGACAATGTATCGCCGCAGCAGGGATCCTGCTGGTGCTGCTGCCGCTGGGAGAGTATGCGGCCCTTGCCGGCCTGGCGTTGGTCGGGCTTGGGTGCGCGCCCATCTATCCCTGCCTGATTCACGCTACGCCGGCCCGCTTCGGAGCGGAGAACTCCCATTCCATCATCGGTGTCCAAATTGCCAGCGCCCATGTCGGCTCCTGCCTGATGCCGCCGCTGTTCGGACTGATTGCCGAGCACGTCAGCATTTCCCTGTATCCGCTCTATCTGCTTGTCCTGCTTGCTGTGATGGCAGTGATGCACGAGCGGATCCTGAGGCACGGAGGAAAAGCGCTGGCGGAACCGGCGGATGGGATATGGCCTGTCTCCGGCATGGCGCCTGATGAAAGAAAATAGATGAAAGAAGATACCTGTTGAACAGCGCTGCGGCCCGCCTGTTTCTCATCGGATGTGAGAAACAGGTGTGGGCGGCAAAGGGAGACCGGGGCGCAGCGCCCCGGTCTCCCTTTGCCGCCCACGCGGATCAGGCCTGCCGTGGCTGGACGGCGGCGTCCGAAAAGCCATATGTGGGGCAGAGCCAGAAAATCTTTAAACGGCGCGCACAATTGACTTTCAAATTGCAAACTGTTACAATTTACCTTGTAAAAAATGGATGGCGGGACCACGGAATGGACCGCTGCAGGCAGAGGTTGAGAAGGAAAATGGATCGTTTGAAAAGACGCGCGGGCAGGGAGGGACGCTGCCGGGCAGACCTTCCGGCGGCGCTGCTGCTGATTTTGATTCTGCTGGCCCAGGCGGGCATGATGGTACATTTTGGCCAGCAGAAGCAGGGGTTCCATGAGGATGAGATGGCGACCTTTGAACTGGCAAATCTTCCCGGGGGGTTCCTCCATCTGCGGGACGGATTCCTGAATTCCTGGCAGCCGGGGGATTTTTTCGCATATCCCCTGACGGTGGATGCGGAGCGGGCCTTTGACTATTCGATTCCCTATCACAATCAGGAGGTGGACGTCCACCCGCCCCTCTACTACTATGTGATCCACACGGCCTCCTCCCTGGTGCCGGGGACGTTTTCCAAATGGGTCGGCATTGTCCCAAACATTCTGCTGTGCATGCTGGCAGCGGCGCTCCTCTTCCGGATCTCCCGGAAGATTTCGGGAAGCCGCGCCCTGGGGCTGATTACGGCCGCTGCCTGGGCCCTCAGCGTAGGGGCCATGACCACGGCGGTGTTCATCCGCATGTACGCGCTGCTGACTGTGTGCTGCTTGCTGCTGGTGCTTGTCCACCTGCGGGCGTACCAGGAGGCGGGGGAGACCGGCCGGCTGCGGTGGCCCACGCTGCTGACCCTGCTGGCGTGCACCGCCTTTGGGATCCTGACCCAGTATTATTTTCTGGTGTTCTGCTTTTTCCTCTGCGGCTGCTTTTTCCTGTATCTGGCGGCGTCCAGGCGCTGGGGCGCCCTGCTCCGGTACGCGGCGGCGGAGGTGGGGGCCATCGCGGTGTCTGTGGCCTATTTTCCTAGCATGCTCTACCACATTTTCTCCGGCTACCGGGGGGAGCAGGCCATGGAGAATGCCCTGAGCGGGGACGGGTATCTGTCCCACGTCCGCACGGTGGCGTCCATCATCAGCAGGGGGCTTTTCAACGGCTGGATCTTTGAACTGCTGCTGATCCTGGCGCTTCTGCTCCTGATCCGCTGCGTAGGGAGGCTCTGCCGCCCCTCCGGGTCTGGAGGGGGGGCTGAGGCTTTCCTGGACTGGCGGAGGGAGGGCCTGCCGCTTGCGGCCCTGGGGCTTACCGCCTGCGGATACATCCTGGTGATCGCCCGGGTGGCGCCCTATCAGGTGGACCGTTACTATCTGTGCGTCTATCCGCTTATCGTGCTGCTGATGGTCCACGGGGCCTTTGCGGCGGGAAAAGGCTTTCTCAAAAAACGCGGCGTGCTGCTGGGCCTGCTGGCGGTGCTGTTCCTAGGCGTGACGGCCCTGAGCTACCAGCGGCAGACGGTGAACTACCTCTACCCGGAATTCGCGGAGCGGGAGGAGGCGCTCTCTGCCTATGAGGGCGCGAAGGTCATCTGCCTGAACGGGGATTTCGCCTGGGCGCCGGACCGGTGGCTCACGGAATACAGGCAGTACGATGAGGTGTATCGCTGCGGCCTGTGGGATTTCACCGGCCTGGCCGGCGCACGGGAGACCGGGGATCTGTCCGGCGGATTCCTCCTCTATGCCGTCTGGCCGGATACGACAACAGAGGACAGGCTCTTTGAGGTGATCGGGGAGTATTATCCCGTTATGACCCACGAGCTCGTCACCTCGGTCGGCTGCCGGGTCTATTACGTTACGCTGGAGGATGCCTGATGAATACAATCTCGATCGTTGTGCCCTGCTACAATGAGGAGGCGGCGCTGCCCTATTTCCGGCGGGAGATCCAGCGGGTGATGGATGAGATGTCCGCCGCCTGCGGCGTATCCTTTGAGGTCCTCTTTGTAAACGACGGCTCGAAGGACGGCACGCTGGAGCTGCTGCGGCGTTTTGCCGGAGAGGACTCCCGGATGCATTACATTTCCCTCTCCCGGAACTTCGGCAAGGAGTCGGCGCTTTACGCGGGACTGCAGCGGGCCACCGGAGACTATGTGGCTACCATGGACGCGGATCTGCAGGATCCCCCGTCCCTGCTCCCGGAGATGTACGAGGCGCTGCAGACCGGGGAGTACGAGTCTGTGGCCACCCGGCGGGTCAGCCGAAAGGGGGAGCCCCCCATCCGCAGCTTTTTCGCCCGGTGCTTCTATAAGCTTATCAACCGCATCTCAGATGCGGACATCGTGGACGGCGCCCGTGATTTTCGCCTGATGAAGCGCCAGATGGTGGACGCCATTGTGGCCATGGGGGAGTACAACCGCTTCTCCAAGGGCATCTATGGCTGGGTGGGCTTCCGGACAAAATGGCTGCCCTATGAGAATGTGGAGCGGGTGGCGGGGGAGACCAAGTGGTCCTTCTGGAAGCTCTTCATCTATTCCATCCAGGGGATCACCGCGTTTTCCACCGCGCCCCTGGCCATTGCGTCCTTCACAGGTGTTCTGCTGTGCTTTGCGGCCTTCCTGATGGTGGTCTATATCATTGTCAAGACGCTGCTGTTCGGAGACCCGGTGGGCGGCTGGCCATCCCTGGCGTGCATGGTCATGTTCATGGGCGGCGTCCAGCTGCTGTGCATCGGCATCCTGGGCCAGTACCTGGCAAAGACGTATCTGGAGACCAAGCACCGCCCAATCTATATCATCGGGGAGACGGATCTGCCGGCTTCTCCCAGGTCGGGAAGCTGAGAGAACAGCGGGGGAAATAAGGCGACCGGTTAGAGGGAGCATGGACATACCCCGCTTCCATGGGCCCCTGCCGCAAAGTGTTTGTGTAGAGGAGAGACTGTATGTCAGGAATTCTGATCGCCATTGCCGACTTCCTCTGGGGCACGCCCATGACGGTGGTGCTGGTGGGAACCGGTCTGTACCTGAGCATCCGGTTCCGGTTTTACTACAACTTCCGGAAGATCGCCTTCAACTGGAAGAACACCTATGGGCGGATGTTCAAAAAGGGCGAGGGCGCCGGCACGATCTCCGGCTTTGCCGCCGCCTGCACCGCCATGGCAAACACCATCGGCGTGGGCAACATCGGCGGCGTGGCCACCGCCGTGATCTCCGGCGGCCCGGGCGCCCTGTTCTGGATGTGGGTGTCCAGCCTGCTGGGCATGTCCACCAAGGCCTGTGAGATCATCCTGGGCCAGCGGTTCCGGGTGAAGTACAGCGAGTCCATGGACGAGTATATGTGCGACCGCTCCTTCGTTATGAAGAATGCCCTGGGATGGAAGAAGGGGGCCGTGGTGCTGTCGGTGGCCTGCTTCCTCCTGGGGCCCTGGACCTGCTGCGTCCAGACGGAGTCCGTCACCGGCGCCCTGGAACAGACCTTCGGCATTGATCCCATGGTCTCCGCCATCGTGCTGGGGGTCACCTGCTTCATCACCATCGCCGGGGGCCTCAGGCGGATCTCCACCATCATGGAACGGGTGGTCCCCTTCATGGCGGTGTGCTACATCCTGGGGGGCCTGGGCATCCTGGTCCTCAACTGGTCCATCGTGCCGGAGGCCTTCGCCCTGATCTTCAAGAGCGCCTTCACCCCCATGGCCGGGGTGGGCGGCTTCGCCGGCGCCACCGCCCGGGACGCCATCCGCTACGGCATCGCCCGGGGCCTGTACTCCAATGACGCCGGCACAGGCTACGGGATCATCGCCCACGCCTCCGCCAGGACGGATCACCCGGTGCGCCAGTCCTCCTGGGGCTGGGGCGAGGTGTTCACCACGTTGATCGTCTGCACGGTGACGGGCCTCTCCATCATCATGACCAACGTGTACATCGACTATCCGGAGGTGGACAGCGCGGCCCTCACCACCGTGGCCTTTGAGGTGGCCTACGGCCCGGTGGGCGGCATCTTCCTGGCTGCCGCCATCACCATCTTCGCCTGGACCACCATCATCGGCATGTACTACAGCTGCGCCAAGTCCGTCAACTACGCCTTCGGCGACACCCTGGCCAACCGCCGGGCCACGCCGGTCTACATGGTCTACTACATGATCCCCTGCGTGTTCTTCTACAATATCCAGGCGGACGCCCTGTGGGCCATGACGGATCTGCTGTCCGCCGCCTATGTGGCCATCACGCTGCTGTTCATCTTCACCCAGCAGAAGGAGATCTTCCGGCTGTTCCGGGACTTCTGGGACCGCTACATCCCCGCCAGGGAGCGGGGGGAGAACCCGCCGCCTGTGACCTTCGGTACCATCGACGAAAAAGCGGAAAAGGAGAGTGTCTGACATGACGCGCACGACGTTGCAGGAGACTTTGGAAAAGACCGGCATCCTGGTCATCGACGGCTCCATGTCCACAGCGCTGGAGCAGCTGGGCTGCGACCTGAACGACAGCCTCTGGACCGCCAAGGCCCTGGATCAGCAGCCGGAGCTGGTGGAGCAGGTACACGAGAACTACTTTGACGCCGGCGCCGACTGCGGCATCACCTGCAGCTACCAGGCCACCATTCCCGGCCTCATGGCCAAGGGCCACACCCTGGCGGAGGCGGAGGGCCTCATCACCCGATCCGTGGAGCTGTTTCTGGAGGCCCGGGAGCGCTGGTGGCAGCGGGAGGGCCGGGCGGCCGGCCGGGCCTGGCCGCTGTGCCTGGCGGGCATCGGCCCCTACGGCGCCTACCTGGCGGACGGCTCCGAGTACCGGGGGAACTATGGTGTCAGTGACGACGTGCTCCGGGACTTCCACAAGCGGCGGATGGAGCTTTTGTGGAACGCCGGCGCGGATATTCTGCTGATCGAGACCCAGCCCTCTCTCCTGGAGGCGAGGATCGAGCTGTCCATCGCGGAGGAGCTGGGGGCGGAGTCCTGGGTCAGCTTCTCCTGCAGGGACGGCAGCCATATCCACGAGGGAGACCGTATCCGGGACTGCGCCGCAGAGCTGGAAAAGGAGTTTCCCCGCCTGCGGATGATCGGCGTCAACTGCACGCCGCCCCAGTTTGTGGAGCACCTGATCGGGGAGCTGAAGGCGGGCTGCGGCCTGCCGGTGGCAGTGTACCCCAACAGCGGGGAGACGTATGACCCCTCTACCAAGACCTGGCACGGCAGCCGGGACGGCCTGGCCTTCGGCGACTACGCCCGCCGGTGGATGCGCTCTGGAGCCAGCGCCGTAGGCGGCTGCTGCCGGACGGTGGACAGCCACATCCGGGAGGTGGTCAAGGCCCGGGAGCTGTTCCGGAAGCTGGGCTGACAGCGGGAAGACAGCCAGGCAGGAGGGCAGGGCGCCAAAAGCGGAAGGCCGGCAGGATGCCGGCGGCTTTTATAAGGCGGCCGGCCCGCCTTTCCGAAGGGATCTGATAAGACGCGCTCCGCCCCGTGGGAGGAAGAATCCTCCCACGGGGCGGAATTTTCTTTTTTCGCAGGACAGGGCTCAGGGCGCTTCCGCCACCATCACCGGAAGCCGCGCCCCCAGCCTGGAGAGCAGCTCATTGGTGATGGTGCCGCACTGCTCCGCCACCGCTTCGGCCCGGATCTCCTGGCCAAGCTCCCGGCCGATCAGGGTCACCACGTCGCCGGGGGCGACAGTGTCCAGCTCTGTCACATCCACCAGCAGCTGATCCATGCACATCCGGCCTACCATGGGGCACCGGCGGCCCCGGAGCAGAACCTCTCCGCCCCGCTGGGGCAGATCCCGGGGCAGGCCGTCGCCATAGCCGATGGTCACCACCGCCAGACGGGTCTTCCGGTGGGCGTGAAAGGCCAGGTCGTACCCGGCGGCATCCCCCGGCTCCAGATGCCGCACGCTGGCCACCCGGGCCCGGAGGGACAGCACCGGCCGCAGGTCCAGCGCCCGCTGGACCGGGGCCCCGCCGCTGCGGACGCCATACAGGGCGATGCCTGCCCGGGCGTAGCCACAGGGCTGGGGCGGCAGGTTCCAGATGCCGTAGCTGGCCTGGACGTGGATGGCGCCGGGGTCGTATCCGGCCGCCCGCATCCAGTCCACGGTCTCGTAAAAGGCCGCCAGCTGGCGCTGGGTATAGGCGGTGTCCGCCGCCGTCAGGCTGTCCGCCACGCAAAGGTGGGAGAAGGTGCCCGTGATCCGCAGATGGGGCAGGCGGTACATGGCGGCGATGGCCCCCCGGTCCCCCGCCGGGATGCCCAGCCGGTGCATCCCGGTGTCCAGGGCCAGGTGGGCCTGGAGATGGACGCCTTGGGCGTCCAGGGCCCGGCCGTGGTCTGCGTCCGCCACCGTCTGGGTCAGGCGCCACCGGGCCAGCAGGGGCGCGTCCTCCGGCCGGGTGCAGCCCAAAATCAGGATCGTCCCCCGGATGCCGGCCTTTCGCAGCGCCACGCCCTCGGACAGACAGGCCACGGCAAAGGCCCGGACGCCGGATTTCCAGAGCCGCCGGCACACGGGGACCGCCCCGTGGCCGTAGGCGTCCGCCTTTACCACGGCCATCAGCTTCTGCCCGGGCGACAGGGCCTTTTGGAGGACACCGGCGTTGTGGGCCAGGGCTTCCAGATCCACCTCCCGCCAGGCCCGGGCGGTGGGCGGGAGCCGTTGGGGCGCCAGGGCCAGCACGGCGGCGGACAGGGCGAGGGAGAGGGCCAGCACGGCGCAGAAGTGGCCCAGGCTGTTCGCCACCAGCAGCCGCTCCGCCCCCAGCAGCTCCGCCACGAAGCGCACCAGCACGATGCACCAGGGGTGGATGATATAAACCAGGGCCGAAAGCCGCCGGGCGATCCGGCCCTCTCCCTGATTAGCCCCCAGCAGGGCGGAGAAGAGGAAGAGCATCACCAGCGGCAAAAAGAGGTACATGCTGTCGTGCCGCTGGACACCCAGGCCGCGGAGCCACAGCGCCTCGCCGCTCATGGCAGCCAGAGAGAGCAGGAACCCTGCCAGCGTGGCCCGGCGGGAGAACCGCCGTCCCGCCGCCCCCAGCAGCAGGAACAGCGGTACATAGAACAGCCCGTTCCGGGTGTAGGAGAACACCTGGAAGAAGGCGCTGTACGCCGTCTCCAGGGCCGGGATTTGGGCTGCCAGCCCATAATAGCTGTCGCCGCCCAGCCCCACGAGGTACAGCACCCCCGCCGCCGGCAGGGCGATCCGCAGCCCCCGCCGCCGGAGCTGCCAGGCGATGGGGACGCCCAGCAGCAGGCCCGGGAAGTACCACAGGTGGTAGAAGGTGCCGTCCGTCACCAGCCGCCGGAGAAAATCCCCGTCCAGCTGTCCGGCGTAGAGGTTCAGGGGCAGGTACAGCAGCGCGCAGACGCCGTACAGCAGCGCCGTTTTTCTCCAGAAGGCCCGGACGGTGCGCCAGCCCTTTTGGCCCAGGAAATACCCGCTGACCATCAGGAAGAAGGGCACCGCCACCCGTCCCAGCACCCGGGCGAGATAGAAGTCCCCCAGGGCCGTGTAGGTGGTCAGGGGCGAGGTGTGGATGGCCACCACCAGCACCGCCGCCAGCAGGCGGAAGCGGTCCAGGGCCGGGCGCCTCATGCGGGCCGCCCCCAGGCGGTGACGATGAACCCTCCTGCGTTATCGCCGGAGACCTGGCAGCAGCCGTCGGGCAGCTGGATCTCCGTCTCCTCCCCGGCGCAGGGGACGTAGAACACCTGGGCCAGCCGCCCGTCCGGCAGCGGGCAGGAGCGGGGCCGCTGCCGGAGGAAGTCCCCGTACTCCTCCAGGCACAGGCCGTTTTCCTCCATCAGCCGGGCGTGGGGCGCGCCCACATAGCGGAAGTGCCAGGGCTCCTCGGCGATGCCGGTGAGGGATTCCTTCTCCCGCCGGTACCGCTGGATGAAGCCGTAGGCGGCCGCCGCTTTGCGGAAGGCTCCGCAGATTCCGTCATAAGGGAAGGCCGGGCGGATGAAGTCGATCACCCCGGCGGCCCTGCCCAGGTCGATGGCGAGGCCCGTCTGGTGCTCGCTGCACCCGGGATAGGCCACATACTTGCGGGTGAAGTCCGGGCCGCTCTCCGCCAGGGTGTCGTCCCAGATGCGCTGCTGCTCCTCCTGGCTCCGCCAGCCGGAGACGGGGACGATCTCCGCCCCGCCCCGGACCCGCTGGATGCAGGCCGTCAGCAGCCGGGCGGCCTGCCGGTCCAGCAGGATGTCCGGGTGGCCGCCGTCCACGGCGGTCAAACCCTCTCCGGCGGCGGTCCTCAGCGGATGCCGCCGGTTCACCAGCGCCAGGGGCCCGGTGAAGCTCTGTTCTCTGGAAAGCCGCACGGTCCTCATGCACCCACCCCCAATTCGATCAGGCGGGTGATGAGACGGCCGAAGTCCCAGCCCGCGGCGGCCATCATGCCGGGATAGCGGCTGTGGGCGGTGAAGCCGGGGATGGTGTTCACCTCGTTGAAGACGATCTCCCCCTCCGGCGTCAGGAACAGGTCTACCCGGGCGAACACCCGGCAGTCCAGCGCCCGGTAGACGGTCTTGGCTGCCTCCTGGATCTCCGCCGCCTTCTCCGGGGAGATGCGGGCGGGGCAGTGGATGCGGGAGGTGATCAGGCCGTACTTCTCCGTGTAGTCGAAGAAGCCGTCCGTGAGTTCGATCTCGTCCACCGCCCCCACGGTCAGCTCGTCGCTGCCCATGACGGCGCAGCCCACCTCAAAGCCGGGGACGGCCTCCTCCAGCAGGATCTCCCGGTCATGGGCGAAGGCCGTCCAGACGGCATCGGGCAGCTGGCCCGGGCCCTCTACCCGGGAGACGCCGAAGGAGGATCCGGCCCGCACGGGCTTCACAAAGAGCGGGTAGCCCAGCTCCTCTGCCGCCCGGGCCATCTGGGGCAGGACGGCGTCACGGCGGAACAGGCGGCTCCGGGGCACCCGCACCCCCGCCAGGGCCGCCAGCTTGTGGGCCCGGTCCTTGTCCATGCACAGGGCACTGGACAGGGCGCCGCTGCCCACGATGGGGGCGCCCATCAGCTCCAGCATGCCCTGGACGGTGCCGTCCTCCCCGTTTTTGCCGTGGAGGATGGGAAACGCCGCGTCAAACCCCTCGCTTCTGCCGGACCCGTCCAGCCACAGCAGCCGCCGGTCTCCCCGGTCCAGGGACAGGGCGCAGGGCACGCAGTCCGGCTGGGTCTCCCAGTCTCCGGCCTCAAAATGGGTCAAGGAGCCGTTGTACCGCAGCCAGCGGCCCTCCCGGGTGATGCCCACCGTCAGGGGCGTGAACCGGCTCCGGTCCAGATGGCTCAGCACGCCGTGGGCGGACTGCAGCGATACCTCATATTCGGTGGAGCAGCCGCCCAGCAGCACCAGAATCGTCTGCATGGAATCAACCTCCCAAAATGGCGAAAACCGCCTTGATTTGTTACGATCATCGTAGCAAAACAAGGCGGTTTTTGTTTTCAGGTTTCCATGAGGAGTTCCTGCAGATCCATTGTGAAATTCTTGCGATTTTCTTACGGCGCCGGCAGGCGCACTGTAAAGGTCACCGTGTCGTGGGCGCTCTCTGCCTGGATGGAGCCGCCGTGGAGCTCCACGATCTCCTTGGCTATGGCCAAGCCAAGGCCCGCGCCCCCCGTGCGGGTGGCGCGGGAGCTGTCCAGCCGGAAGAACTGCTCGAAGATCCGGTCCAGCTTCTCCTGGGGAATGGTCTTGCCGGCGTTGGTGAAGGTCAGGGTAATGATCTCGCCGTCGCTGCCGCCGGCAATGCGCACCTCCGTGCCGGGGATGCTGTAATAGGAGGCGTTGCGCAGCAGATTATCGAACACCCGGGAGAGCTTCTCCCCGTCGCAGGGGCACAGCAGCTTCTCCGGCAGATCCAGGCGGCAGGTGAGGCCCGCCTCCGCCAGCATGGGCTGGAACTCGCTGACCACCTGCTGGAGCATCCGGGTCAGGTCCGTGGGCTGCTTCTCCAGCTCCAGGTGGGTGAGATTGAAGCGGGTGATGTCGAAGAACTCGTTGATGAGATCCTCCAGCCGCTCCGCCTTGTCCAGGGCGATGTCCGTGTACCGCCGCCGCAGCTCCGGGGAGAGCTGGGGCTCGTCCCGCAGCAGCGTCAGATAGCCGATGACGCTGGTGAGGGGCGTTTTGAGATCGTGGGCCAGATAGACCACCAGGTCATTTTTCCGCTGCTCCGCCGCCTGGGCGGCCCGGGCGTCCCGCAGCGCCCGCTCCCGGGCGGCGTTCAGCTGAACCTCCACGTCTCCCAGGGAATCCGGCAGAGAGATGGGCTCGTCCTGGGGAGACACCAGCTGTTCAGCGGCATCCGCCAGGGCCTCCAGCTCCCCCACGGCATATCGGGCGATGAACTGGTAGCTGATGATCACCCATCCCACCAGGATCACTGTGGCGCAGACAAACACGATATAGTCCCGCAGCAGGTTCAGAAGCCGGTAGACCAGGCCGTCCTGCCAGGTGAAGGTACTGCATACCAGGTACCCCAGGATGGCACAGGCGATGACAATGGTGACCCAGGCCATCAGGGCCAGCAGATAGATCCCCCAGGTGCGAAAGGCCCGGCTCTGGATGCGCCCCCGCAGGGGCGTGCGTTGCTCCTTACTCAATGGTGTACCCCACCCCCCAGACGGTCTTGATGAATTTCGGCTTTCGGCTGGGCTCGTGCATCTTCTCCCGCAGGCGGGCGATGTGGCTCATGACGGTGTTGTTGCTGTCCATGTACTTCTCACCCCACACCGCCTCGAACAGCTCCTCGCTGGACACCACGTTTCCCCGCCGCTGGCAGAGATACCACAAAATGGAGAACTCCAGCGGCGTCAGGGCCAGCTCCTCCCCGAACAGCACGCACTTGTGGGTGGCCCTGGAGATCTGGAGCCCCCGGAAGTCGTACTCTGTGACCTCCTGGGGCGGGGCCTCCCCGGTGTTGTACCGGGTGTAGCGCCGCAGCTGGGTTTTGACCCGGGCCACCAGCTCCAACGGGTTGAAGGGCTTGGTGATGTAGTCGTCCGCCCCCAGGGTCAGCCCCATGATCTTGTCCATATCCTCCACCTTGGCGGTGAGCATGAGGATGGGGAACAAATGCTCCTCCCGGATGCGCTGGCACAGGGTGAAGCCGTCCACGTCCGGCAGCATCACGTCCAGGATGGCCAGATCCAGGTGCCGGCGCCGGACGCAGTCCAGGGCGTCCGTGCCGTTGTAGAATTTGTGGACCGTGTAGCCCTCGTTCTTCAGATAGACCTCCACCAGGTCCGCGATGGCGGCCTCGTCGTCCACCACCAGGATGTCTGTGCTCATGGCGCCGCTCTCTTTCTCTTGATTTGCAAGGCCCGCAAAAGGGCCTGCCTGGGGCCATTATACCACGGGACAGACAAAAGGGAAACAGGAAAAGCGGCCGCCCGGCGGGTCAGCAGGGAAAACCGTTTGATATCTAACTAAAAATTAACGGTGAAACCGGCGAAAAATGTTGAAAATTGGAAAAAAGCAAGATATACTTTCTTTGTTGGCATTGCTTTTTTGGCACCTTCATCAAGACCCCAGGGCTGGCTTTTCAGCTGTCAAAAATTTTTTTCAAAAGCATAAAACCGAGAGGACGTTTTCCGGCACTTTCTATTAAAGGAAGCAGCAGAGCATCTGACCGGCAAGAGGCCGGCGGATACGGCTGGTGCAGCAAATAGAGAAGAGGAGCTGTTGGTATGGAAGTCATGAACAAAGAGGAGCTGCTGAACCGCCTTTATGAGGTCTATCAAAAGGCGACGGAGATCACCGGTGTGCTGGCAAAGCAGACGGATCTTGCGGCCAAGTACCGGCATGACCGGTATCAGGAGCTGGACCATGTGGACAAGAGCCTGATGAACAAGGGCAAGTACCTGTTCCTGGCGCTGTTCCTGGCCCACACCCTCACGGTGTTCGTCACTACAATGCTTTTCAGCCATGGCTGGTACTTCTCCACCCGCCTGGACATGTTCTTTGACGCGGTCATCTTCAACGTTGTGGCGGTCATTTTCATCTTTGCCGTCCTGTGGAAGCGGAAATCCAAGGCGGCCCTGGCCCTGCGGGTTTTCCTGATGGTGGTGATGGGGCTGGACTTTGCCGGATCCCTCCTCAGCTGGGCCAGGAGCATTTTCCTGGGGAACTTCCTGGGGGGCTCCCTCAGCATCCTGATTATGGTGGGGACCGCCATCCTCTTCTTCCGGCTGCTGCAGCACCTGAACAGCAAGGTGGACCGGCAGAACGTGGAGATCCGCAAGAGCAACGCCGAGATCGAGCGCCGCAATGAGGAGATCGCCCGGCAGTACGACCAGCTGTCCGAGCAGCTGATGCAGCGGCGGGCGGAGATGACCGCCCTGTGCTACGGCTGGTATCAGGTGGACGACTGCTTCTACACGGTGGAGGGGATCCAGAGCCTGATCCGCGTCCTGGAAAACCAGGAGGCGGATACGCTGAAGGAGGCCATCAAAACCGTCCGGGAGCAGGACTACCGCCAGCGGATGCTGGCCTATCAGGAGGCGATCCTCCAGGCCAATCATCAGCAGCTGATCAACCAGGAAGAGATCAAGCGGCAGCTCCGGTACGCCAATGTCCTCGCCGCGACCAGCGTCGCGCTGCAGGTGGTCAGCAATGCCCAGCAGGCCGAGACCAACCGCCTGCTGTCCCAGCAGAACGCCACCCAGGCCAGGACGAACAGCCTGCTGTCCCGGCAGAACGAGCGGCTGCGCGACATCAACGACCGCCTATAAGACGGAGCCGCTGGAATCTGACAATGCCTTTGGCCTTCCTGGCAGGGCCGCCTGAAGACGGGCACAGTGCTTGGAAGGACAGGCAGAGATTTCAAGAATCCGGCGATCCGGGGGTGTCTCCTGTGCGGGGACGCCCCCGCTTTTCGGGACACGGCCGGCGGGGCCACGGCTGGCCTGCCGCGAAACAATATGCAACGGGAAAAAGGAGAGAGGGAAATGGAGCAACCAGACCTGCAGGATCTGATCCGCCGGAGCCGGGAGGGGGAGAAAGAGGCCGGGAATGAACTGGCAAAGGCAATTCAGAACCGGGTGTATTACCACTGCAAAAAGATGCTGAAAAATGAGGAGGACGCCCAGGACGCCACCCAGGATGTGCTGTTCACTGTGCTCACCAGCCTGGACAAGCTGAAGGAGCCGGCGGCCTTCTGGGGGTGGGTGAACGGCATTACCGCCAACCGGTGCAGGCACCTGCTGTCCACCCCCCACAAGGAGTGGCAGATCCCGGAGGACGAGGAGGGGAACTCCATGCTGGAGAGCGTGGAGAACCTGGACGAGACGCTGGTGCCGGAAAAGGCCCTGGACAACGATGAGACCCGGCGGATGATCCTGGATCTGGTGGATGCCCTGCCGCCGGAACAGCGGCTGAGCGTGCTGTTCTACTACTACGACGAGATGAGCGTGAAGCAGATCGCGGAGGCCATGGGAACCAGCGAGGGCACGGTGAAGAGCCGCCTGAACTACGCGAGGAAGGCCATCAAGGCCGGGGTGGAGGAGTACGAGCGCAAGGGCGTCAAGCTCTACGGCGTCAGCCCGCTGGTGCTGCTGGCGCATTTCCTGCGGCAGGAGGCGGCCGGCTCCCTTCAAAATCCCGCCGCGGCGGCCATGGCGGGGCAGGTGCTGTCCCAGTCGGGCAGCGCAGCCGGGACGGCAGGCACCGCAGCGTCCACCGCCGCGGAGAGCACCGCCGCCGGAACAGCCGCCGGAAAAGTGTCAGCAGCGGCCAAGGCCGCAGGGGCGGCGGCAAGGTCCGGTGTTCCCACCAAGGTGGTGGCCGGGCTTGTGGCCGGTTCCCTGGCCGTTGGAGGGCTGGGCGGCGCGGGGATTACCTCCCTGGTGTATCAAAGCAGTGGGGCTCAGACGGCGGCCCCTGCCGTGGAGACCGCGGCTGAGCCGGTGTGGAGCGCCGTTTTTGCCGGCGGCACGACCACTGGGCTGCTGGGGGAGGATGGTTCCCTCTGGATTTGGGGCAATGACCATCGCGGTGTTAACGATCTGGAGAAGCACGCTTTCAGCGAAAAGGTGATGGACAATGTCCGGTCCGCTGATCTTGCGGCCATGGTTACCGCCGCTGTCCAGACAGACGGTTCCCTGTGGATGTGGGGCAACAACGCCTACATGACAGTGGGAAACGGTACGGATGAGAACGTCCCCGAACCGGTGAAAGTCCTGGACGATGTGGCCCAGGTCTGCTGCGGAGACTGGGTCACCGCCGCTGTCAAGACCGACGGGACCCTCTGGACCTGGGGAAATTATGAATACGGCTATCTTTTAGGAACGGGCGAGACGATGTCTGCCGGAGCTCCCATCCAGATCCTGGACAATGTGGCGCAGGTGTCCTTGGGACTGACCCACGGCGCCGCTGTCAGGACCGACGGCTCCCTTTGGACATGGGGGGAAAATTCCCATGGTGAGTTATGTGATGGAACGGACGAGGACGCTGTGACCCCGATCCATGTGATGGACGGCGTGGCCCAGGTGTCCTGCGGCGCATGGCTCACCGCAATTTTGAGGACCGACGGCTCCCTCTGGATCTGCGGGAGCAACAGCTATGGACAGGCGGGACAGGGAACCACGAGCTATGAAGTGCCCCTGACATGGGTCATGGACGATGTGGCCCAGGTGTCCTGCGGAAGTTTGACCATAACGGCGCTGAAAAATGACGGTACTGTCTGGGTATGGGGCGATAACCGCAACGGCGGGGTGGGCCTGGAGGAATCAGTCGAATACGCGGCGGAACCGGTGAAAATCATGGACGGCGCGGAGAGCATCGCCGCCGGTTATGCCTTTACTGTGGTCAAAAAGACAGACGGCACCATCTGGGCCTGGGGCAACAATCTGAACGGCCAGCTGGGCGATGGAACCTCCGTGAACGTTCGGACGCCGGTACGCATACAGTTTTCAGCGGACGGTATTCCCCCGGCCAAAACGGCCGGGGCCGGCGCGCCCGATGAGGACCAAGCCGCACCTGAGGGCTGAAGACCGCTTCTGCGCCGGCATGCGGCCCATCACAGCGAAAACCGGATTTCCGAATGAGGCCCCTTCCGCGCGGCAGCATGCGGGCGCGGCGGGGAGAGACAACGCTGTGCGGAACTGATCGGGACGAGCATCCACGCCGGAGAAAGCCGAAATGTGAGGCCGTCCGCCAGCCATGCACACGGTAAGCAGGGAGACTGCCCTGCCGGTATGGCACACCGCCAGGGGCGGGGGATAGGGCTTTCACTGCGGAATGTGCGGCGGCATAACAGATCCCCCGATTTTGCCGAACATCAAAAAGATCGTTTGCGTGAGCAGGACTATCACTCAGAAATGGGTGGTAGTCCTGTTTGCATCTACAGCCAGGCAGTTCACCAGACTGGCGGAGATGTCCCATTTCCCCTGTAAGCTCCCTCCCCTGAAGGGGGAGGAAGGAGCTGCGCTTTCGGCTGGTTTGGGGAGGGGGGAGCGGCACTCCTGACAGCAGCGCGGGCACCGGTCACGTCCGCTGCGTGTGCTGCCGGGAGGAGGGGCGCGGATACTTCCGGAGCCGAACACTGGAAAAACTTTTTAAAAGTGAAAATTTGTGAAAAAATTGCCTGGCTTGTTTGTGAAAAAACTACCAGGCTCGTTTGTGAAATAACTACCGAAAATTTCACTTTTTACAGCTTTTTCAACATTTTTGACATGCATTTAAGTGCATTTTAGACACAAAATATGTGAAATAAATATCTTTTGTTGACTTTTCGAAATTCGCGTTTAAAATCGATTTTAGTTAACCATAAAGGCAAGGGCAACTGATCAATTGCCCATCTCCGGCAGACCAAAATTCTAAAAGATCTCAGGAGGATGACCATGAAAAAAATTCGGGTAGGCGTAGCCGGCTACGGCACCATTGGCCAGCGGCTGGCAGACGGCGTCGCGTTTCAGGAGGACATGGAGCTGGTGGGCATCGCGGACCTGGCGCCCACGCTGTCCCTGCAGGCCCTGCGGGAAAACGACATGATCGGCGCCAACGGCGTGGAATACAAGCTCTATCTGGTGGAGGGCGCCGATCCCGCCGCCTTTGCCGCCAAGCACATCCCTGTGGCGGGGAGCTTTGAGGATTTGTGCCGCAGCGTGGACATTATGCTGGACTCCTCTCCCGCCGGCGTGGGCGCCAAGAACAAGGCCATCTATACCAAGCTGGGCGTCAAGGCCATCTTCCAGGGCGGCGAGAAAAACGACGTGGCTGACGTGTTCTTCCACGGCTACGCCAACTATGAAAAGGGCCTGGGGCAGGACTACCTGAAGCTGACCTCCTGCAACACCACGGGCCTCATCCGCTCTGTGGACTGCCTGGACCGGGCCTTCGGCATCGAGAAGGTGGCCATCACCATCATCCGCCGGGTGGCGGACCCCGGCGACTATCACCGGGGCCTCACCAACGCCCTCCAGATGGAAAAGGCGCCCTCCCACCAGGCTCTGGACCTGATGACCATTATGCCCCACATCAGCGCCACCGGCATCCTGGTCCACACGCCGGTGACCCACGGCCACATCATCACCGTGGTGGCCTCCGGCAAAAACGGCCGGAAGATCACCCGGGAGGAGGCGCTGGCCGCCTTCTCCGCCCACCCCCGCATCCGGGTGGTGACAGTGGACAGCGGCTTCCAGGGCAACACCTCCTTCTTCAAGTACGCCCGGGACCTGGGCAACCGCCGGGGCGATATGTACGAGATCGGCCTGTGGGCGGACTCCGTGGTGGAGAGCGGCAGCGATATCATGTACGCCATCAACGTCCCCCAGGAGAGCGTCACCATCCCGGAGACCATGGACGCCATCCGGGCGGCCCTGCGGATGCAGCTGACCCGGGAGGAGGGCACCGCCGCCACCAACCGCTATCTGAAGATCGGCCGCTTCAAGAACGCCGTGTAAAGGAGATATACCATGCGATTTGGCATCTGTACCCTGGACGATTGGGACGTCTCCGGCAGGACGGTCCTCTGCCGGGTGGACATCAACCAGCCGGTGGACCGGGCCGCGGGGACCCTCCGCTCCACCAAGCGGATCGAGGCCTGTGTGCCCACGGTCCGGGAGCTGGCGGACAAGGGGGCCAGGGTGGTCCTGCTGGCCCACCAGGGCAGCGACATCGAGTATCAGAACTACTGGTCCACGGAGCCCCACGCGGCAGTCCTGCGCCGCCTGCTGGGGCGGGAGGTCCAATGGATCGACGACGTGTGCGGCCCCGCCGCCCGGGCGGCCATCCAGGCACTGGGGGACGGGGACATCCTCCTGCTGGACAACGTGCGCTTTCTGGCGGAGGAGCAGACGCTGTTTGAGAAGAGCCTGAAGCTGACCCACCAGCAGCAGGCCCAGACCCTGCTGGTCCGCAAGCTGGCGCCCCTGGCGGATCTGTATGTGTGCGACGCCTTCGCCGCCGCCCACCGGGACCAGCCCTCTCTGTGCGGCTTTGAGCAGGTGCTGCCCTCCGCCATGGGACGGCTGTTCGAGGAGGAGTACTGCGTCATCTCCGGCCTGATGGAGCAGCCGGAGCGGCCCTGCGTCTTCGTGCTGGGCGGGGCCAAGGTGTCCGACGCCTTTTTGATGATGTCCAGCGTCCTGGAGAAGGGGGCGGCGGACACCATCCTCACCGGCGGCCTGGTGGGCAACATCCTCCTGGCCGCCCGGGGGGAGAACATCGGGGAGGGCAGTCTGGCCTTTATTGAGAAGTCCGGCTACAGCGGCCTCATCGACACGGCCCGGGATCTGCTGGCCCGGTATGGGGAGAAGATCTGCCTGCCCGTGGACGGCGCCTGGGCAGAGAACGGCCGCCGGGCGGAGGCGCCCCTGGGCAGCATCCCGCCGGAGGTGTCCCTCACGGACATCGGCGCGGAAACGGCGGCCCGGTACCAGGAGATCATCCGCGCCGCGAAGACCGTGTTCGTCAACGGCCCCATGGGGGTCTTTGAGCAGGCGGAGACGGAGCTGGGCACCAGCCGGGTCTGGGACGCCCTGGGAGATACGGCGGCTTACACCGTGGTGGGCGGCGGAGACAGCATCACCGCCACCGCGAAATACGGCAAGACGGCGCAGATCGACTACATCTGCACCGGCGGCGGGGCATTGATCCGCTTCCTAACCGGCGAGGAGCTGCCGGTGGTGCGGGCCCTGCGGCAGGCCGCGGAGAAATGGGGGCGCACACAATGAGGATCGAACTCGGCTTCGGCGCCGGCACCCAGACGGTGGAGGTGCCGGACCGCTGCGTCCGGCAGGTGCTGGAGCCCAACCCGGTGCCCCGGGGCCTCACTGGAGAGGCGGAGGTCCGCCGGGCCCTGGCGGAGCCCATCGGCACGCCCCGGCTGCGGGAAATCGTCCATCCCGGGGAGACCATCGCCATCATCACCAGCGACATCACCCGCCCCATGCCCACCTGGACTGTCATGCCGCCCCTGCTGGAGGAGCTGTACGCCGCCGGCGTCCGGCCCGCGGATATCACCCTGGTGTTTGCACTGGGGAGCCACCGGCCCCACACGGCGGAGGAGATGCAAAAGCTGGCGGGAGAGCGGGCCTTCCGGGAGATCCGCTGTGTGGATGGCGACCCGGATGACTGCGTCCGCCTGGGCGTCACCAGCCGGGGCACGCCGGTGGACATCACCCGGGTGGTGGCGGAGGCGGACCGGCGCATCTGCCTGGGCAACATCGAATACCACTACTTCGCCGGATACTCCGGCGGGGCCAAGGCCATCATGCCCGGCGTGTCCACCCGGGCGGCCATCCAGGCCAACCACAGCATGATGGTCCAGGAGGCCGCCTGCGCAGGGAACCTGGACACCAACCCCCTCCGGCAGGACATCGAGGAGGCCGCCGCCCTGTGCGGTGTGGATTTTATTCTCAACGTGGTGCTGGACGAGCACAAACAGATCCTCCGGGCGGTGGCGGGGGACATCACCGCCGCCCACCGGGCGGGCTGCGCCTTTTTGGACACCCTCTACCGCAAGGAGATCGACCAGCGGGCGGACATCGTCATCGTCTCCCAGGGGGGCGCTCCCAAGGACCTGAACCTGTACCAGACCCAGAAGGCCCTGGACAACGCCAAGCACGCTGTCCGGGACGGCGGCGTGGTGATCCTGGTGGGCTCCTGCAAGGAGGGGCTGGGGGAAGCGATCTTTGAGGCGTGGATGACCGCCGCGCCCACGCCCCGCTCCCTGATCGACCGCATCCAGCGGGAGTTCCGGCTGGGGGGCCACAAGGCGGCGGCCATCGCCATGGTGCTGGAGCATGCGGATATCTACCTGGTCTCCGACCTGGCGCCGGCGCTGGTGGAGTCCCTGTTCATGAAGCCCTTTCCCACCGTCCAGACCGCCTATGACGCGGCGGCGGAGAAGCTGGGGAGAGAGTCCTCCGTCCTCGTCATGCCCTACGGCGGCTCCACGCTGCCCCGGGTCAGGGCGGATATCTGCAGCTGAAGAGCAATGCCCGGGGGAGAGGCTCTGCCTTTGGCCCGCGCGCCGATCTGCCGGCAGGCCCGTCACGGCCCGAATCCAGGCACTCCGCAGTATCAAAGGAGCCCCGGGCGGCCCCCCGGCCGCCCGGGGGGCTTTTTTTTTTGTCCGCGGGGGGGGGGGGGGGAGGGGGAGGGCGCGCCCTTTGGGGG
>CAMMCS010000009.1 GCA_946494635.1 uncultured Oscillibacter sp.
GGCCCTTGCAGTAGCCGGTGGCCTTGCCCATCAGCTCCGCCAGCGCCCGGTCCAGTGCCGCGCCCTTGGCGATGCAGTGGCCGTGCCCCCGGTGGGTGGAGGCGATGTAGTCCTCGTCCGTCAGCTGGGCGCAGACAGAGGCGGCCACAGCCTCCTCCCCGGTGTACAGATGGACAGATCCCCTCAGCTTGTTTTCTGTGAACAGCGTCCAGGCCGTCTCCTCAAAATCCCGGATCTCGTTCATCTTTGCATAGATCCAAAGTCCGGTTTCACGATCAATCATGAAAGGATGCACCTCCAAAATAGAATGACCGGGCCGCGAGCATCGCCGGAACCAGCCCAGGTTGTCTCTATGTTAACATTTTAATTATCGATAATCAAGTATTTATAATTTATTATTTTAAACAAATATCGCTGCAACATTTGTGTAGTATGCGGAATTTTAACGTCCGATTGACAAGCGCTGCCCTGCCCATATATAATAAAATACTAATAGAAAGATCTGCCAGCCACCGGTGGATCCTGGGTCTGGAGGAATGACGATGCCGAGAGAAGCGGCCGCACCTGTCTCCCACCGGCAGGTGTTTCGTGAAGAAATCCGGAACGCTATCCGGGAGGCAATTTTTGCTGGAGAGCTGAAGCCGGGAGACCGAATCATTGAGACCTATTGGGCCAAGGAGCTGGGGGTATCCCAGGGCCCCGTACGGGAGGCTATCCGCGACCTGGAAGCCATGGGGCTGGTGGAAACGGTTCCGTTCAAGGGTTCCCGGGTCCGGACGCTGACGGAGAAGGATGTCCGGGACAACTACAGTGTGCGGATTTGCCTGGAGTCCAAGAGCATACGGGACGTCATCACCCAACTGGACGATGAGCGGATGACAGCGCTGACGGAGCAGCTGCGCTCCATCCTCCATGAGATGGATGACTGCGCTAACCGTGGAGACCTGCGGCTGTTTACAGATTGCGATACGGCTTTTCACCGGGCTATCATCGACGCTACAGGGAATCAGGTGCTGTTGAAGCTGTGGGAGCAGTGCAACATGCGCAATTGGTTCCGTTTCTCCGCCCTGACGGATTCCGACAGTTTGAAGCAGCTGCAGGCCGGCCATCAGCGTATTTATCGGGCCATCTGTAAAAAGGATGTCAATGAGGCAACTTCCACGCTGGAAAGCCACCTGACCAGTTTGATGGATGGATTTATGACAGGTTCCTTTCAGTGAATACCAGACCTGGTCCTTTCAAGAAAGGCCGGCAGAAATTCTGCCAGCCTTTTTCTGATTCTCCCAATTCCGTTTTGTGTTCCTGTGATTCTGCCAGCTTTTGGTGTTGCCGCTTCTGCAAGAGCCAGGAACACCCAAAAGAACCCTGATTTTGAAAAAAAGGCCCGGAGCCATTACAATGGCTCCGGGCCTTTTTCATAGTCCTCAAACCGAAGTCTCTCAATCCTCCAGAACATCCACGAGCTTGCCGGCCGCGACATCCACCACGCCGCGGTCCGTCAGGCCCACCTCCGGCAGAGACAGGAGCACGGTCTGCGCCATGGTGAAGAAGGGATGGGGCAGCGGACAGCCCAGGGACCTGGCGGCGGCGTTGGCCTTTTCCACATCCTCCAGCAGGTTCTCATAGGGCTCCGCGCTCATGATGCCGCCGATCCGGAGACTGACCTCGGCCAGCACCTTCCCGTCGTCCACCACCACAAAGCCGCCCTGCATCTTGGCCAAATGCTCCACTGCGAAGGCCATGTTCTCCTTGTCGGCGCCCACCACGACGATGTTGTTGGAGGGGACCGAGTACGAGGTGGCGATGGCGCCCCGCCGCAGCTGGAAGCCTTTGGCGAATGCGGTGGTCATGCTGCCGCGCCGGCCGTACCGCTCGATGATCGCCATTTTCAGGATATCCCGCTCCGGATCCGGCCGGACGTCCCCGTCCACCACCGGCAGCTCCGCCGTAAAGCAGCGGTTGAAGGCCTCGCCGTCCTTGACCTGGATCACCCGGGCCTTGGCGGTGGCACGGCCCGGCTTGGACTCCACGGTAAAGCGCTCCGGAGAGAAGTCCGCCGGAAGATGGATGCTGTTGCAGTAGTCCGGAGACACCGCCTGGGCCTCGGACCGCTCCAGCAGCTGGCCCTGACGGGCCACTACCTTGCCGCCGACGATGACGATTTCCGGCGGGAAGCGATCCAGCTCCCGCAGCAGGACGATGTCCGCCAGCCGCCCGGGGGTCAGGCTGCCCAGCAGGCTGTCCTTGTGATAGTGAACCGCCGGGTTCAGGGTGGCCATGCGCACCACCTCCGCCGGAGGCAGGCCGGCCTGGAGGCCCATCCGCAGGGGCTTGTCCAGGTAGCCGCCATAGGCCCCGACAATGTCCATGATGGTGATGTTGTCGATGCACAGGCTCATCTTCTCCGTGGGGATCCGGTGGTCCCGAATGTAGTCGAAGAAGCCCTGGACCTGCTCCCGGCCGGGGGCCTCCACCAGGAACATGGACACGCCCCGCTGCAGGCGGGAGTCGATGTCCTCGTTGCAGGCGACGCAGTGGTCGTCCCGCACGCCGGCGGCCACATAGGCGTCCAACGCCGCCATGTCTCCCCGGGGAAGGTCCCCGCCGTGGCCGCTGACGATCTTGTCCAGTGTGTCGCAGGCCGCCAGGCGGGCCAGGAAATCCGGGTCCTGATCCAGGATCTTGGAGGAGACGGTCTCGCCGATGCTGACCACATCCTTCCACCCCAGCATCCGGGCGATGTCCGCCGCGCAGATCTCCGCGGCGGCGGTCTCCAGCTCCGGGTCCATGGGACAGTAAGACGGTGCGGAGAAATAGGCCCGCAGGGGCAGCCCCTCGAAGGCCTTCATCAGCTCCCACACCGCTTCGGCGCCGCCGTTGTGGGCGATGTTGACCATGTCCACGAACACTGTGGTGGTGCCCCGGGGCACCAGGACGCGGGCCAGCTCATTGGGCCACAGCATGGTGGTGTCCACATGCATATGGGGGTCGATCATGCCTGGCATGGCATAATAGTCCGTGCAGTCGATGACCTCCCGAGCCCCTGTCACGGCGCCGGGGGTGATGGAGACGATCCGGTCTCCCCACACGGCGATGTCTGTACGGTAGATCTCCTTGGAATAGACATTGACCAGGCGGCAGTTTTTCAGCAGCAGCGTGGCCTCCTTCCGGCCCAGCGCCACCTGGACCCGGTCCCGCAGGACCTGGACCTTCTCCTCTCCCGCCACGTCTGCCAGGGAGATCGGCTCTGAACGGTTCATAATGGGCTCCTTTCTGTCTTGTCGGGATTGCTCTTGTGGGAGACGTGCTGCCGGATCACCCGGCGGAACGCCGCCACATCCCCTCCGGCGATGGCATCCACCACCTCCCGGTGGGAGTCGGCGAAGCTGGCGGCCTCGCCCTTCTCAAAGACCGCGAGCTGGTCCACCCGCATGGCCACCCAGAACTGCTGGGACAGGTCGTTCCAGACCTTGAGCAGGATCTGATCGCCGGCCAGCTCGATCAGTGTGCGGTGGAAGGCGATGTGGAGCCCATTGGTCCACGCCACATCCGCCTCCGCATTGTTCTCCCGCATCTGCGCGACGATCTGGTAAAGGGGCTCCAGCTTCTCCGGCTGGCAGCCGTCCTGCTCGATGATGCGCTCCACCGCATAGGTCTCCAGCGCGCCCCGCAGATTGTTGAGGCTATCGATCTCCTCCTCCGTGAAATCCCGCACGAATGTGCCGCGGAAGGGGATGCGGACCAGCAGGCCCGCCTGTTCCATCTGGCGGAGCGCCTCCCGAAAGGTAGTGCGGCTGATACCCCATTTGGTGGTAAACGCCACCTCATTGACCCGCTCTCCCAGTCCGACCTCTCCGTTCAGGATGGCGTTGCGCAGCGCCTCCACGGCAAAGTCCAGCTGGGTGGTCCGCCTCATTGGCTGCGGAGAAATGTCGTTTTCCTCAAGCATAGATACACCTCACAAGTCATTTGCGCACATAGGGGATGCCCATAGCTGCGGGCGCCTTGCGCCGGCGGCCGATCAGCAGGGCCAGGATGGTCACCACATAGGGCGTCATCTGCAGGAAGTTGGACGGGATCGGGGAACCCAGGACCTGCAAGCGGTTCTGCAGCGCGTCGATGCCGCCGAAGAGCAGGCCGCCGCCCAGCGTCCACAGGGGATCCCACCGACCGAAGATCACCAGCGCGGAGGCGATGAAGCCCCGCCCGTTCACCATGCTGTCGGAGTAGGCGCCCAGCTCCACCAGGGAGAAAAACGCGCCTGCCAGGCCAGCCAGCGCCCCGCCGATGATCATGCAGCCATACCGGATGCGGGCCACGCTGACGCCCAGGGTGTCAGCGGTCTGGGGGGACTCGCCCACCGCGTTCAGCCGCAGGCCGAAGCGGGTGCGGTAAATGATGATCAGCCCCACAGGGACCAGAATGAACATCAGATATGTAAAGATGGAGTGGTTGAACAGGACGTCCCCCAAGATCGGGATGTCGGACAGCACCGGGATGGCGATGTTCTGAAACGGGCTGATCCGGGGCGTCTCCGTGGTGATCTTGAAGATCGTCCGGTACAGGTACATGGCGAGCCCCTGGCCCAGGAAGTTCAGGGACAGCCCCGTCACCGTCTGGTTGGATCGGAGCGTGATGGTCATGAATGCGAACAGCAGGCTCATCAGTGCCCCGGTGAGCACGGCCAGCAGCACGCCTGTCCAGATATTGCCCGATTGGTAGGCCACGGTAAAGGCCATAAAGCCGCTGAAGAGCATCATGCCCTCGATGCCCAGGTTGATGATCCCGGACCGCTCCGCAAAGACCTCGCCCAAGGCGGCCAGGATCAGCGGTGTGGCCAGGCTCACGGCGGAGGCCAGCAGCTGCGTCCAGAAGACGGGTGTCAAAAAGGTACTCCAGTCCATTGCTTCCCCTCCTATCTCTGCTGTGCGGCGGACAGCCGGATCTGCTCCTTGGTCAGCAGCCGCTGTTCAAAGATCTCGCTCCCCAGGGCAAACAGCAATACCAGCGCCTGCAGGATGGAGCCGATGGAGGCGGGAATGCCCATGGTCAGGCGCATCCCGTCGGCTCCCGTGGTCAGCACCGCGAAAAACAGCGCCGCGAACAGGACCCGCACCGGCTTTCCCCGGCCCAGCACGGCAATGATGATGGCGGTAAAGCCGTACTCCGGGGAGACCTCCTCAATCAGGCGGTGGTGGACGCCCATTAGCTCCACAGCGCCGGCCAGGCCCGCCATGCCGCCGCTGATCAGCATGGAAATGACGATCATGCGCCGGCTGTTGATGCCGTTGGCCTCCGCCGCGTCGGGGTTGGCGCCGCACACGGTCAGCTGATACCCCAGCGTCGTCCGGCGGAGCACCCACCAGAATACCGCCACCATGGCCAGCGCGATCAGGATGCCCACATGCAGCCGTGTGCGGGGGATGAGGGTGGGCAGATACGCGCCGTCCGTGATGAGGGCGGAATAGGGCTCCACGGAATTGGGATCCCGCCAGGGGCCGTTCACCAGATAGCGAACCAGCTCGATGGCGATGTAGTTCATCATCAGGGTCACGATGACCTCGTTGGCGTTCATCCGCACCTTCAGCCAACCGGCGATGCCGCCCCACAGGGCGCCGATGAGGATGCCCGCCACCATGCAGAGCGGAATGGCGATGTAGGCTGACAGCGCCCCCATGAACAGAGCCACCGCCGCCGCGCCCATGGCGCCCAGGTAGATCTGGCCCTCCGCGCCGATGCTGATGACCTGGGCCCGGTTGGAGATGGTCAGGCCCAGGGCAGCCAGCAGCAGCGGCGTGGTCTTCACCAGCACCTCGGCGATGGCGTTCAGGTTGCCGAAGCTCCCCCGCAGCAGCGCGGCGTAGGCCTCGATGGGTGAATATCCGGAGAGCGCAAGCAGCAACGCGCCGCACACCAGCGCCAGCAGGATCGCCAGAGGCAGCATGGCGCTGCTGGCACGCGGAGCTCTCAGGATCGGTTTCTTTTCATGGCTCATAGTCTCGCGTCCTTTCTAGCTCAGCCCGGCCATGGCCAGACCGATCTCCTCCCGGTCGATCTCGTCGTGGCGGCGCTCCTGCACGGCCGCGCCCTCGTACATCACCACGACCCGGTCGCTCAGTTCCAGCACCTCGTCCAGATCCGCGGAGACCAGCAGGATCGCCGTGCCCTCGTCCCGCTTGTCCAGAAGCGCCTTCCGGACGAACTCGATGGCACCGATGTCCAGCCCCTGGGTGGGATGCTCCACCACCAGCAGGGCGGAGTTCTCCGACGCCTCCCGGGCCAGCAGCAGCTTCTGCATATTGCCGCCGGACAGGGTCCCCACCTGGGTGTTGATGGACTCGCAGCGGATGTCGTACTCCTCCACCAGGCGGGCGGCGAACTGCCGGATGGCCTCCGGCTGCAATACGCCCCGCTTGGAGTAGGGCGCCATGCGGTAGTTCTTGATGGCGGAGTTGTCTGCGATGGAGAGGTCGGGCACCACGCCCCGCCGCTTCCGGTCCGCCGGCACATACCGCAATCCCGCGTCGATCCGCTTCCAGGCCGGACTGCTGGTCAGATCCTGGCCGCCGATGGTCAGCGTGCCGGAGCCGATCTTCCGCAGGCCAACAATGGCCTCCACCAGCTCGGACTGGCCGTTGCCGTCCACGCCGGCGATGCCGACGATCTCTCCCGCGTGGATGTCCAGGTCAAAGCCCGACACGGCTGGCTTGCCGTAATCCCCCTGGACCTGCACGCCCCGCAGCGAGGCCACCACCGTCTCCCGGACCGCCTACTGCCGCGCCACGGGCAGCACCACATCGTGCCCCACCAGCATATTGGCCAGCTGCTTTTTGTCGATTTGGTCCGTCTGGACTGTGCCCTGCACCTGGCCCCGGCGCATGACGGTCACCCGGTCGCTGATGCTGAGGACCTCGTTCAGCTTGTGGGTGATCAGGATGATGGACTTTCCCGCCTTCATGAAGGACCGCAGGATCTTGAACAGAGCCTCGATCTCCGGCGGGGACAGAACAGACGTGGGCTCGTCCAGGATCAGGATGTCCGCGCCCCGGTAGAGGACCTTGAAGATCTCCACCCGCTGCTGCTCGCCGGCAGAGAGCTGCCAGATATAGCGGTCGGGATCCAGGTCCAGGCCGAATTCCTGGGACAGTTCCCGGATGCGGCGGGACACCTGCTCCAGATCCAAAAACGGCCCCTTCCGGGGCTCCTTTCCGATGGCCACGTTCTGGGCCACCGTCATGTTGGGCACCAGCATGAAATGCTGATGCACCATGCCCACGCCGTGGGCCAGCGCATCCAGCGGAGAATGGATCTTGACCGCCTCTCCGTTGATGCGGATTTCCCCTTCGTCCGGCTGGAGCAGTCCATAGAGAATGTTCATCAAAGTCGTCTTTCCGGCGCCGTTTTCTCCCAGCAGCACATGGATCTCGCCCCGCTTGAGCTGGAAGTTGGCCTTGTCGTTGGCCAGGACCCCGGGGAAGCGCTTTGTAATGTTCTGCATTTCAAGGATATTGCTCATAATTTTCCGCCTCTTTCTGAAGCCTGATGGCGAGGTGAAGGCGCCTCCGCGCCCTTCCCGCCGGGACAGCGTCTGTCCCGGCGGGCCTTTCCGGATGCACCGCGGTATGTCCGGGGCGCGGAGGCGGCACTTGGCTTGGGTGCGCCGTGTCAAATGGGCGCGTTACTCCACATCGTACTGGGTGGTATAGGTGATCTCGCCTGCAATGAGCTGTTCCGTCAGCTCCGCGATCTGGGTCTCCACTTCCTCGGAAACCCGGTCACGGAAGTCCGCCAGATAGACGGCTCCATTGGCCATGCTCAGGGGCATCTCGCCGCTCTTGACGCCGTTGGCGATCTCCGTGAGAACGTTCTTCATGGCGGCGCCGTAGTCAAAGATCACGCTGGTCAGCGTCACGTCCGGCGCCTGGTCGTACTAGTCCACGCCCTTGCCGATGACCCAGACCTGGTTGCCGGCCGCCAGGGCCTCCTCCGCGGCGGCGATGACGCCGGTCATGCCCAGGTCCTGGAAGTGGACGATGACGTCCGCTCCGCTCTGGATCTGGCTGGCAGCGGCCTCCTTGGCCTTGAGGGGGTCGTTGAAGTCTCCGGTGAAGACCGTCAGCACCTCCACATCGGGGTCCACGGAGTGGGCGCCCTCCGCATAGGCGGTGGCGCAGGCCACATAGAGGGGGTTCTCCCGGCCGCCCACCACGCCGATGACCTTGGACTGGGTGGTTTGGGCCGCCAGCGCGCCGGCGGCGTAATAGGCGGATTCGCACTCGTTGGCGGCGAACCACACGTTGTCAAAGGTCTGATCCTCCGGCGTGGCGGCCAGGGTCACGAAGACGTTCTCCGGGAATTCCGGCGCGATCTCCATGACAGAGGCGCTGTGGAGGCCGCTCTGGGCCCAGACCACGTCATAGCCCGCGGCCACATAGTCGCGGATCGCCTTGGAAGCGTCGGTGGCGGCGTCGATGCCTTCCACATAGACGGCCTCTTCGATGTAGGGCTCCTCCTGCACCGCCTGGACGCCCGCGTAGGAGAGGGTTCCGAAGGCGCCGTCGCTGATGGAGCCGGGGATCACGAACGCCACTCTGAGCTTCTGCGTCCCGTCCTCGGTGGTGTCGGAGGCGTCCCCGCTGTCCGAGGAGCCGCAGGCAGTGGCCAGCAGCAGGACCAGGCAGAGCGCCATGAATAGTGAAGTCAATCTTTTCAACATATCTTTTTCCCCCATAAATTGATTACCGCCCGGCAGCCCGGTACGGCCCACATAGATCAAAAGCGTCTCATTCAGCTGGCCGCCTCTTCCCCCTCCTCTCATCCTATGGACAGCAGCTGCAGATCTCCAGCGCGGTGCTACACATTTGCGCCACTTTCCCAAAAGAAAATTATCGTTCCAATTTCAAAATTGTCTACAATATACAATATACAAAAACAGGGAATACTTGTCAGGGACATGCAGCAAAAGTATCTCATCGAAATATGCCAAAATAACACATGGGCGTTCCATGCAAAACTGTATATTTCCTTTCAAATTGCGCTGTATTTTTGCTAAAGGCATTGCATTACGGCTCCATTTTTCAATCAAAAGTGGTTCAAACAGGATATCTTCCGCCGAATAATCCATTCAGCAGGAAACGCTTTCCTCTTTATTGAATTCCAAGGCGTTTCTCTTTATCTCCAGCAGTCCTGTTTGAACTTTTGTAAGAGATTTGCCAATAACATTGCCACATAACTCATCGCCTGTTGCGATCCTGCAATTACAGTAAAAGTTCCCTGCCATAAGGCAAGGAACTTTTACCAGTTATATAGAGAAACAATCGTTTTTAAATTCTGCGCGGCGTCTGTCTTGAAGCTGATATCATAGATGGCGCCGCAGGGTTCCCCTTTTGAATCTATGAGAAACAAAATTCGACCGAACTGCGAAGGCCTCTTTCTCTTTCCTATTGGGTACTGGACGTTCCATCACGTCTCCAAGTCCGGCAGCACATCACCTTTTATGATTTGTGGCTCGCCGATGTTCCGCTCCAGGACAGTAATCGCCGCAGCATGACTCTCCGGCCCACCATTGGACGCGCAGAAGTGGGTGAGCACGATGGGGCGGATCCCCCGTTCAAATAAATCCAAGGCTGTTTTCAGGACACAGCAATCTGTATCGATCCCCGCAATATATGCCTCTGTAACCCCGAGTTGGCTGAGAAGCTCCACTACCTGTCGGTGCAGGCGGAGTAGATGCTCTTCTCCGTCACATAGTCCGCGCTCTCTTGCACAAACGGGATCAGGTCCGTCTCCAGGCAAGCCGAGAGCCGCTTCCAATGCATGATCGAATCAAAGGGGCCTCCCCTGTTGACGAATCGCGTGGCGATAATGGGCCCGCCGCGAAAATCACCCACCAGCTTTTCAATACGCGGAAGCACTTCATCCGTCTTTGGGGAGACGAAGCCGTTCCGGACGTCAATAACAAACCGGCATTTCATATCAGGTTCCTCCGATTCAATTCTTCCAAATCAGCAGCGCAATTCCCAGAAGTACCATCAGCGCATTGATCAGCGCCCCAGCGTGTGGAAAAATGCGGTTCCCGTATTCTGAAACTGTCGGTGCAATCTCAATCACCGCGATGAGGAAAAGCAGCAGCTCACTGGACTGCCCCAGGCGTTTTTGGCGGATGCCTACCTCTAGCTGTTCCCGGTCCAGGAGGTAGCGAATTTTTCTCCGCAGGCGCTGGATATTATTCTCCAGTCCGCTGGTTGCTACAAGCCCCCGCTGAATTTCCAGAATCCGGGATGGCATACTGGAGTCGTCAAAATCTAGAAGCCGATCCTCAAGGATCTCCAGTTCGTAACTCTGCCGCTGGAGGTCAATGATCTCTCTTCTGGTGATCTTTGTAGGCATCCCAAGATTTCTGTCAAGACAGCAAATATAAAACCAATCGCACTGCAGTTGCACCTCCAGAGTGATATATTCTTCCCGGTCAGTGTCCTGAAGCTGCCCCGCCAAGACAACAGCAGCCCAACTCATATATGTATTCAGATGGCGGTGCCGTTCATAATCCTGCAGCTCGCCGCCATTTTCCAGGCTGTTCAAAAACTTGGAAACATCAAATCCAGATGCACTTGCCGACAGGTACCTGCTGGAATCCTCCAGATACAGCAGCGCAGGGTCCAGCAGTGCATACAGATTGCTTTTCAGCCATCCGGGAAACGACTGGAAACCACCCCTCTCACTAGGGGCTTCCGAGAGCCTCACCCGCTGATACCGGCTTAGCCAAAATCCAGTCTCCGCGTGTGCTCCAGGAGAGTTTCCGGAATCTGCCTGAGATTCTTCTCCATCGCCGGCGATACCGAAGTACGCGCCGAAGCTGGCCCACGGCAGCACTGCCCAGCGGGAGGCTGCCAGGATCGTGACCATCTTCAGGATGGCTCCCCCTCTGGGATGTGGCTGTGGAGCTGCTCCAGCAGCTCCGTTGGTATCTCCGGCTCCTCACGCCGGGGCACGCTCCAAAGCCCGGGCCAAAAAGTTGTCAAACCCAAGCCATATTGCCTCTTAGTGGTGGGGAGCGCAGAGATATCTATATCCGTATCATCTTGTCCCGCCACGCTTGATCAATCCCTTTCTTCATGGCGGCGCACTCCTCCCAAGCGCTGACAGATACCTCTCCGGGTGTCCCCCCTCGCCACCCGACATGCCTGAGAAACCACCCTCTGCTGTTTTTCCCTCCATAACATCAGGAAACTCCGGAGGGGATTCTCTGAAAGCACTGCTGGCCTGCCGCCTCTCCTGTGGTGTGTCTATTTTGCTGTGCGGACGCATAGCAAGCTGAGCACCGGAGTGAGATGGTCAATCGCGACCTTCGGCCAGCCGAAGTTCTCGGGATATCGAATGGAAAACCGCCTGGAGACAACGACACACGCGGCTAGATGTCAGGGCCTTTTGCTAACAACTCTGTATACCCTCTGTTCTCCCACGGCAGGAAATAGTGGTCGCACTCTGCCTGGGCCTGGCGGAGAGCCTCTTCCGGGGAGCAGATGCCCAGAACCGCCCGCTGGATGTGGGAGGCCAGGATCGTCTCCAGCTTCAGCTCGCTGAAATTGCTGTAATAGGTGCTGTCCCGGCGGCGCTGGGCGTAGGGAAAGCTCTTTCTCGCCGTGGAGAGCCATGGGTACTGCTCATTGATGTCCCGGTTGGAATATGCTGACCGACAGGGGGAAAGTCCCCCCAGCATCGTGAACACCGGCGCAACCATGTCCGCATACAGCCATTCCAAAAAAGCGCATGCAGTTTCCGGACACGCGCAGTCCCGGGTGATGCCAATAACTCCGCCGCCCAGCAGGGGCCTGCTCCCGGGAACCGGAGCAAAGCCGAGCTTACCGGCGATCTGCGACATCTGGGAATTCAAGATGTGGGAGGCGTAGTTGATGAATACGACCGTCATTGCTGCTGAGCCGTCAGCAAACCCCTCCAGAGCGTTTTTCCAGAAGTCATAGACTGTCCGATCCGAATAGGAGTAGGTCTCCCGGTAGTTTTCAAGCGCCCGCAATGCCTCCGGCGTGTCCAGCGTGATCCGGCCCTGGCCGTCTAAAAGTCCCCCATTTTCCCCAAAGAGCCGCGGCATAAATTCGCTGGGGCTCACCACCACATTGCCGATGGCCACTGTGGAGCCATATTGGGTTGGGGAGGCCGAGTGCTCACTTCTAGTGAAGAAGGAGGCAATGCGGTTGTACTCCGCAAAGGTCCGGGGCACCACGAGATCTTCCCGGAAGGTTTCAAAATACATCCGCTTGTAAGTGGGGTCCTCAAACAGATCCCTCCGATAAAACAGCAGTTGGACGCTGGGGTCATAAGGCACACAGCAACGGATGCCATGGGCGGCAATGAAGTTCTGCCCCAACTCCGGAATTGTGCGGGAAAGCAGCTGATCCCAGTCGAAGGGAATTTCGGCTAGGGGTTGGTAGAGGGACTCTCCCAGCTCGTCCAGCCAAGCCACATCCATGCGTATCAGATCATACCGGCTTCTGGCGGGAGACTGGATCACGTCGTACACATCCCGCAGAGAGGGGAGAACCGCCATCTCCAGCCGGATGCCAGTGGACTTCTCCAAATGTGGAAGCAGGCGGTTCAGGGCAGATGTGGAGGGCGAGGCCATGGTCAACATCCGCAGGGTTTTCTCCCGCAGACTGACCTGAGGCACCGGAAGGCGGCGGAAACCGTCATTTTCCATCCGAAGTTTCCCTGGAAGAGGCTTGCCCTGTTCCAGACGCGCCAGCAACCGCTTTGTAATTTTGTGGGCCAGCCGCTTATAGTCCAGTTCATAAACCGCGGCCTCCGGGTCCGTTACAGCCGCCTTTGTGGCCAAGGTGATAAAATGCGGCTGGGGCGTCTGGCTGGAGTAGGCCCAGGCCGCCCGCACCGCCTCCTCTCTGCGGCGGTCCGAGCAGACAATGTAATCATACCTCTGGTCACTGTCAAAGAACTCAAACGCCCGCAGGCCGATCTGGTAATTGCGGCAGCTCAGGAATTTCATATGGGCCTGATTCCGGCTTCGGGAGCGGAAGCCGCGGAGAAAAAGCGCGGCATCCGGCAGTTCTCCGGCCTCGGTAAAGACACCGACACGATCTGCACCCTGGAGCTGGATATAAGCGGCCATCTCCCTGCCTGCCTGCTCCGGGTCAAATCCTGCATACATCACGTCCGGCTGTTCGGGGCCGTCCCACTGCAAAAAGACCAGCGGCAGATCCGGGGCCTCAGCCCGGTAGTGAGAGAGCGCATCCGTCAGACAGGTGCTGGTGATGATGGCGCTGACGCGGGCGTTCAGTGCCTCTGTCAGCATGGCCTGCTCACTGCTCTCTATGGAACGGGTGGAGTAGAGCTGCACAGAGTATCCCCGCTGGGTAAACTCGCTTTGGAACACCTCATACATAGCTGCCCAATGTGTATATTCGATTCCCGGCAGCAGCACGGCGATGGCGTGATCCTTTCCAAGCCGCAGGCTCTGAGCCTTGGTATTGACCTTATAGCCCAGCTTTTCCGCTGCCTGCCAGACAAGCCGTATCTTTTCCACACTGACATTTCCGCGGCCATTGATGACATTGGAGACCGTTCCGTGGGAGACGCCGGCTTCCCGTGCGATATCTTTGATAGTGGGCATACCGCCACCTCCTTTTCCGATACTATTTTACTATGGACTTCAAAAATTGACAACCCAAATATTCTATGCCAGAAAAAAGTGAATATA
Source organism: uncultured Oscillibacter sp. (assembly GCA_946494635.1). Lineage (GTDB taxonomy): Bacteria > Bacillota > Clostridia > Oscillospirales > Oscillospiraceae > Oscillibacter. The sequence goes on from CAMMCS010000009.1 coordinate 13,730, forward strand.
CACAAAATTTCAATATGATAACTATACATTTTATTGAAATTATCGAAAATGGCCATGATAATCCAGCAAAAGAAATTGACACGTTCCAATTTTGTGATATGATAAGATCAGAAGACCCGTAGGAGCACAATTATAAGGAATTGCATGAAAAGGAGATGTCATCTATGAAGAAGTTCCTCAGCCTAGCACTTTCCGTACTGATGCTTCTGTCGCTGCTGGCCGGCTGCGGAGGGGATTCCTCTACAGATGAGGGGACCCAGCAGAGCGGAGGCGGCGAAACGGCGGAGACCGGCGGAAAGCTGGTCGTGTATTCCGCTCTGAATGAGGACAACACCATTGCGATGGCGGAGCAGTTCGAACAAGATACCGGTATTGAGATCGAGTACATCTCCCTTGGCGGCGGCGACGCCGTGGCCCGCGTCCAGGCAGAAATGGATAACCCCCAGGCGGATTTCCTGGTGGGCGGCTCTGTGGACCTGTATGGCTCACTGGCGGATGCCGGGGCGCTGCTGGAATACGACTCTCCCAACAACGACGACCTGGACGCGCGCTTCAATGACCCCAACCATCTCTGGCAGGGCTGGTACATGGGGGTTTTGAGCATCATCATCAACGAGGAGCGGTTCCAGGAGGAGCTGGCCACCCAGGGCCTGGCGGAGCCCACCACCTGGGACGACCTGCTGGACCCCGCCTATGACGATGTGTTCGTCTGGGCCAATCCCACCACTGCCGGCGGCGCCTATATCGCCACCGCCTGCCAGATCTTCCGCCTGGGCGAGGACGCTGCCTGGGACTATCTGAAGGCGCTGGATCAGAACGTCCATCACTATTATCAGGGCGCCGGAGACGTCATCAGCCCCGTGGCAACCGGCGAGTTCATCGCCTCCATCGCCTGGGCCCATGACAGCTTCAAGACCCAGCAGGAGGGCTATCCTCTCAAGCTTATCATTCCGGAACAGACCGCCTATGAGATCGGCGGCGCGGCCATCATCAACGGCGGCCCCAACACGGAGAACGCCAAGGTCTTTATGGACTGGCTGCTGACCAAGGAGGCCCAGGAGCTGAATGTGGAATCCTCCTACCGCTATCCCGTCCGCACGGACGTGGCCGCGCCCGAGGGCCTGCCGGCGCTGGAGGACGTGGATCTGGTGGACTACGACCGGGATCAGGCCACCGCGATGCGGGAGTCTGTCCTTGAGAAGTTTGAGGCAGAAATTATGGCAAACCGCACCTAACCGGTAGCAGGAAAGTGCCTGCCTGCCCTTGCGGGCAGGCAGGCACTTTTGCAATTTGCAACCACGGAGCTGGAAGGAGGAGTCGCTATGGCTGCGGGCACGTCCGCACGGGAATCCGTTAAAGAAATGAAGCGGCTGAAAAATGAACCGCTCCTGCTGCTGGTCATCATCGCCATTATCCTGTTCGTCGGAATATTTGTGATCTATCCGGTGGTCAAGGTCATCCTGTTCCCCGATGCGGGGACCTATCTGGAGCTGTTCAACCGCCCCCGCTGGCTTACCGCCATCAAAAACAGCCTGTTTATGACGCTGGTCTCCACCATCTCCTGTACGGCGGTGGCATTCCTGTTCGCCTATGTCATCGCCCGCCTGGATGTGCCCTGCAAGGGGCTGTTCCGCTTTATCACGCTGCTGCCTATCGTCTCACCGCCCTTTATCGTGGCGCTGAGTTATATCCTGCTTTTCGGTGTCCAGGGAATCATCACAAAGGGCCTGCTGGGGCTCCATGTGGATATCTACGGACGCCTGGGGCTGTGGATCGTCCAGACCGTCACCTTCTTCCCCTACGCCTACTCAGTGATCTACGGTGTCATGAAGGGGATCTCCACAAATCTGGAGTATGCGGCCTATAACATGGGCGCCACCCGGTGGCAGGTGTTCCGGGACGTGTTCTGGCCCCTGTGCCGCCCCGGCGTGGCCGGCGGCGCCCTCATCGCTGCCATCAATGTGCTGACGGATTTCGGAAACCCCATCATGATTGGCGGTGACCTGGCCCTGCTGCCCACGGAGGCATATATGCAGATCAACGGCTGGTACGATATGAGCACAGCCTCCGTTCTGGCAGTAGCGCTGCTGATCCCGGCCGTGGCGCTGTTCCTGGTGAACCGCTTCTGGGTGGGCAGGCGGTCCTATGTCACCATCACCGGCAAGGAGATTTCCCTGAATCCTTTCCCAGTCCCCAAGTGGGTGAAGTGGACACTGTTCACGCTGACAATGCTCATCTCCCTATTCGTCCTGCTGGTGTACGGCACGCTTTTCTACGGGGCTTTCACCAGGACCTGGGGCTATGACTGGTCCTTCACCTGGGAAAACCTGCAGTATGTGTTCCTGAAGGGGGAACAGATCTGGAACTCCATCAAATACGGTCTCTTGGCGTCTTTAGGCGCCGCGCTGCTGGCTATGATCCTGGCCTACATCGTACAGAAGAAGCAGGTAGGCCTCAATAAGTTTCTGGATTTCCTGGCCATCCTGCCTGGTGCCATCCCCGGCATGTTTCTTGGCATCGGATTTGTTCTGGCATTCAACGGCGGATGGCTGTCTCTGACGGGGACAGGCGCCATTATGGTGCTGGCGCTTCTGTTCTGGAACCTGCCCACCTGCTACAGCGCGGCCACAGCCGGCCTGCAGCAGATCGGCGCCTCAGTAGAGGACGCAGCCCTGAATTTGGGAGCCAATAGCTTCCGCTCCTTCAAAGACGTCATCATTCCGCTGCTGAAAGCGCCGTTCCTCTCGGGATTTGTGCTGTCCTTCCTGCGGTCGGTCACCTGCCTCAGCGTGGTGATCTTCCTCTACGCGCCCTCTACCACAGTGGGCACCATCTCCGTGATGGTCCTGGTACAGAGCGGACAATGGGGCGAAGCGGCAGCCTTTACCGTGGTGCTCATTACCATCGCATTCACCGTGCTGCGGCTGGCCCAGTGGATTCTGGGCCGCCAGGGCATCAAGCTGGAACTGTAAAGGGAGGCAGAACGTATGGATGCTTATATTGAATTTCGGAATGTTGTCAAGAAGTTCGACGACTTTGTGGCTCTGGACCATGTGTCCCTGCAGATCCCAAAGGGGGCGTTCGTGACGCTGCTGGGTCCCTCCGGCTGCGGCAAGACCACCCTGATGCGCCAACTGGCGGGCTTTTCCGAGCCGGAGGAGGGAGACGTCCTGGTAGACGGCAAACGGATGAACGGCCTGCCGCCCTTCAAGCGCAACACGCCGCTGGTGTTCCAGGAGTACGCACTGTTTCCTCACATGACGGTGTATGAGAATATTTCCTACGGTCTGAAGCTGAAAAAGGCATCCAAGGAGGAAAAGGACCGCAAGGTGGCGGAGATGCTGGAAATGTTTAACCTTCAGGGGCTGGAAAAACGGTTCCCAAAGCAGCTCTCCGGCGGCCAGCAGCAGCGGGTGGCCTTTGCCCGGGCCCTGGTGATGGGCCAGGAGATCCTGCTGCTGGATGAGCCCCTCAGCAACCTGGACGCCAAGCTCCGGGTGGAGGTGCGGACAGAGCTGCGGCAGATCCAGCAGAAGTTTGGGATCACCACCATGTACGTCACCCATGACCAGGACGAGGCGCTATCCATGTCGGACATCATCGCCGTGATGCGCAGGGGGCGGATTGAACAGATCGGAAACCCCTGGGAGATCTACTTCCGCCCCGCCAACCGTTTTGTGGCGGACTTTGTCGGAACGGTGAACTTCCTGGAGGGCACGGCTCATCGGGAGGCGGACGGCAGCCTGTCCGTGGATCACATGGGAATGCGCCTCCGGGTGGACGAGGACACGGATCTGCAGGGCGGCGAGCCGGTGACCCTGGTGGTTCGCCCGGAGGGCATCAGCCTGCTGGGGCTGGAGGAGCCTGTCCCGGAGGGCACGGCGCTGCGCGGCACCATTGAAAATTACAGTTTCCTGGGCCGTATGATCCGCTACTGGGTACGGGTTGGGGAGGAAGTCTTCGTCATCGACGATGCCAACGTGGATCTCACCGGTGCCCGATCCGGCGATGTGCAGCTCCGTCTGGATACCCGAAAGCTCCATGTGCTGAAGGGCGGTGGTGCAGATGCTGCTGGCTGATTTTATCAACGTAGGCTATGGCGACGCGATTCTGCTGCGGGAGACGGAGACGCCCTTCACCATGCTGGTGGACTGCGGGGACGTCCATATCGGCAGTTCCCGGCCAGACGGCCGCCGGACTACGGCGGCGGATTATCTGCGCCGGCAGGGAATCCGGGAGCTGGACCTGCTGGTGCTGACCCACCTCCATCTGGACCACGCTGGCGGGCTGGCCCATTTACTGCCGGAAGTCCGGGTGCGAGAATTCTGGACCAACTACCTCCCACCGGAGGAGACCTGGGGACAGCGGCTGAAGATTCCGGCGGCCTGGTCCGCCGGTGCAAGGTGCCTGATGCAATCCCTGAATATCTATCTGGAGGCCTTAGCCCATCTTCAGAAACAGGACACGAAGATTCGGCTGATCCAGCAGACCCGGGACTGCCGTCAACTGACGCCAATGCTGACTGCAGGCCTCTATCTGGAGGACGAGAGTCTCCGTCGTCGGCAGGTGGAAATCTGGGCCGCTGCATTTGACGGTTCCGCGCGGAGCAAAGATCTGGACATCCTGGACAGCTTCATCAACAACACCAGTATTCGTCTACGGCTGTCATATGCCGGGGTGGATACAGAGCTCCCCGGAGATGTATACGCCTCCTGCTGGGAACAGCACAATCTCTCGCCCTGCGCCATTATGAAGCTTCCTCACCACGGGCATCGGGACGCGCTGACGCCGCGCCTTCTGGAGATGTTGCGGCCTCAGTACGCTGTGATCTCCGTCTCTGACAGCCGGACAGACGACTGCCCCAGCTCTGATATTTTTCAAATGCTGTCGGAATCCGGCGTAAAGGTCCTTTTTACAGATGCAGTTCAGGGCCCAAATGGGCCAGCAGAGCTTCACGACTCTGTTCGCTTTCAAATTATATGCGGCCAGCCAGCAAAGGTCTGCCCTATCGTCCAGCCAGAACAGAGTTCCTCCCATAAAACAAGTATTTGCCTTTACAGCGGCACTTGAAGAAAACCTTTTCAAATATATAAACTGTCGAAAAACAAATTGGATGAGATGGTTTGGCTATTCATTTCTTTACGTCAGCCCCAATGAACACCTTGAAGGTCCTCCTGCTTTCCCCATCAGCGCGGGGGGACATCTCCGGGTGCCACTGCACGCCCAGACGAAGGCCCTACCGGGCAGGTACACCGCCTCGATGAGATCGTCCGTGCTGCGGGCTACCTCCACAAGCCCCGGCAGATGCCCAGAATCGGCTTGTCATGCCCCAGAGCCCGGTGCAGGAGTTCCCGCTCCAAGGCATCCCGGGCGGGGCAAAGCTCGCCGCAGGTGGGCTTTGTGACCTCCCCGTACAGCTGCGGAGCGACATCCCGCCTGCCGGTAAAGAGAAACCCATCGCAGAGATCCACGAGCCGGGCGATGTCCGCCGCCAGCGGCAGGATGATCGGAATGTCGCCGCCTCTTCCAGTCTCTCCCGATATCCCGGCAGCATCCAGCAGGAATTCTTCCCCCTGTCCCACAAGGGCGTCACGCCGATGGTGGATTTCTTCATAGTTCCTCACCTCTGATTGTCAAAAAGAAAGAGGCACTCGAAATTCGAGTGCCTCTTTGCACATTTCTCTTGTGTTGACGAAAAAGATGCCTGTGTTTATAATTAGGAGTGCTAAACTGAAGCCTATCCCAGCAGATCCGGTTTGGAAGTGAGGCGCAGCCACCTTCCCCAAAATAATATGATATAAAAAGCTAGCGCACGGGGCAATCCAATATAGCAGAGCAACGCTTCTTATGTTCCATTTTGATCTCAACTCAAAGATCTCCAGCACTGCGGCAAAGAATTCTGCAAAAGCACCATCAAAGGTCTTGCCCGGAGCACGAGATTGGTAATTCATGGGAATCACATTTGGATGGTCGCAATAAGTATCCCTGTGAGAAAATGTGGGGTCCTTCAAGTATTTTCATGCATTTGAAATTATGGAACCATAAAAATAAGGCTCCAAAGCAAATTTCGTCATATTGTTATACGGTACGAAAAAACGAGGAGAGCGGGAGATATATGAAAGGCACTGCAGGACAAAAGAAACCGGCCGCAAAGCGTTTTTACCTCAAATGGCCCTGGAATATAATCGTATACATACTTCTGGTAGTGCTGCTGCGCATCTTTGCCATCCCCCTGATCCTCCTGATCATGTGGTGGAACAAAAAGCAGCAGCCAGACGGCCCGGAGGAAGGCTATTGCCTCCAACGCACCCGGGGACGGCTGATCGGATTGATCCCGGCCGCCCTCTTGGCCGTGGGCGGCGGTCTGGCCATCTGGTTCTTCGCGGTGGCCGAGACCATGCCCTATGAGGCGGAGCGGCTCAAGGAGGAGATGAGCTTCGGCTATTACCTGATCCCCGTGGTCGGGGCCGGAGCGATTCTGGTGGGGCTCTTTCTGGCCTACCGGAGCCTGCGGGACGCCCTGCACCCGGAAAAGAGCTCCCTGGCCCAGTCCATCCGGGATCAGCTCCCTTATCCCGAGGAGGCGCCCCCGGTAAAGGAACTGTTTGCCATGGTGGATCAGGACCTGAAGCAAAATGGCCAGTGGTGCGGCAAACTGGGAGTTGGAAAGGAATGGGTGTTGGGGGATAAGGTATCCTCCATCTCCCGCATCCGGGGCGTGTTCAGCCGTGTGGAGCGGCATACCCGCCATGCCGGAAAGCGCACCCAGGTTACATACCTCTATGAGATCCGGATTGTGGATAACCGCCGGCAGCAGCAGGTCACGTCTCTCAAATCCAAGCAGGAAGTAGAGGAGGCCATGGATTGTCTGCGCCGGCGTGTCCCCGCCGCAGTCTTTGGGGAATACAGCTCCAGGGAGTACAACGACCTGATTTACGCCAAGGATGAGGATCAGCAGTACGCCCAGGAGCGTGCCTACCGGAATCGGGCGGCACAGTTTGAGGAAGAGAACCGCCGGGAACAGGAGCAGCGGGCCCAGAACCAGGTGCTCACCCTGCCCGACGGGTCGGTTACCTCCCGCATCACCTGGGACACCATCCATCAGCTGCTGCGGCAGCCAGATCAGGCAGGAGAGACTGCTCCGTTCCAGCTGGTGCCCGGTATCCCCTTCCAGGGACAGGGGTATATCTTCAGCTGCTTAGCCTGCCTGGCCGGCGGCGTGACACGGCCCACCCGCATTCTGCTGGAAGAGTACTCCGGCACCCCCGGTGTACCTGGCCGGTACGCCTGGGCCCAGGACCTCTCCGCCGGTGAGGCGGAAACAGTGCTGCAGGGCTGGCTGCGGGGGGAGATCCCTGTTCTGGACGGCTGGACCCGCCTGGAGCGCTCCGGCCGAACCTGGCGTCCCCTGGATGAGCCGGACAAAACCCCCTCCCCCCTGCCCCAGCCCCATCCGGATTGGCCCTGGTCCCTTACCGTGGGCGGCTACGCCGGCAGCACCGCTGATCCATCCTGGCAGGACATTGAGAAAGAGCTGCGGGAACTGATCCCAGATCCGGACAGCTTCCTGATTCTGGAGCAGAGGGAGCCCGGAAACCCAAAACACTGCTGGTTCATCCAGTGCGCTATAGCCCTGCAGGGACCGGATGCGGGCAGGTATGCGGTGGAGATCGGTTGTCCCTCTCCCGATGGCCCCCGGCTGTGGGAGCGGATGGTACCAGATGTGCAGGAGGCGGCCACATATTTCTCCGCCGCCTATCAGCAGCGGCGCATAGATCCTTCCGGCTTTCAGGAGACGGAGTGCTGAGGACGCGGGATTGAATCTCAGAAAGAGGAAATCTATGATTCTTGAAACAAAACGATTGATTTTGCGGCCTTTTACAGAGGACGACGCAGAGGATGTATATGCATACCTGAAGGAACCGGCTGTAAATTGTTTCGCCAGTATGAAGCTGAACTCGTTTGATGAAGCGAAAGCGGAAATGAAAAAAAGAAGCAGCGAAACCGAGTATTATTTTGCAATCACTCTGAAAGACTCGGGCAAAGTGATCGGCGAGATCGACGCATATCCGGAGGCAGGTGAGCCCCATGCAGATGAAACTGCTGTCCGCGACACATTCAGCCCCTGCTGGATGCTGAATGGGGATTATCAGGGGTGGGGTTATGCGTTTGAGGCGGCCCGCGCCTTCTTTGATTATCTGTTCCGCCAAAAGGCCGCAAGGCGTATTTATGCCTATGTGGAGGACGATAACCGATCCAGTCAGCTGTTGTGTGAGAAGCTCGGCATGCGCCGGGAGGGCCTGTTTCAGGAATTTGTCTCCTTCGTCAACAACCCTGACGGAACACCCCGCTATGAAAACACATATCAGTACGCCATTCTGAGAAAAGAGTGGCCTGGCTTGACAACGCACAGCTAAAACACATTTCAGTCAATAAACGACTCAAAATCATCACAGGAGGACATGCCCATGGGACGTTTTTTCAGCGACAGGGTGGAGACGGCCCTGAAATACATCTACTATGACCTGCGTGCCGGGCGGGGACAGGAGGGCTTCCAGCTGCTTCAGCAGGCGGCGCAGGAGGGGGACGCGGACGCCTGCTGTCTGCTGGCCCGGTGCCTGTACGGCCCGGAGTACACCTGGCCGGGACACGGCTTCCCCGTGGATGACAGGGCTGGGGACGAGCTCATGCGCCGCTCGGTGCTGGGGGGCAGCGCCATGGGGGCGCTGCTGTCCCTGCGCAGCGGGGTGATGGACCGGCAGCTGGCCCAGGCCATGCCCCTGAGCCTCCAGGAGGCCTTTGACACCGTGCTGGACAAGGCGGAGCATGGGGAGCCTTTTTGCCAGATGCTCATCGGCAACGTGTACTTCTGGGGAGATTTTGCAGCAATCCAGGGGAGGACTCGGGAGGATTTTGACAGCGACGACGCCGTTCAGAGCTATCTGCGGGAGAACTACGCCAAGTGCGAGGACTGGCTGTGGCGGGCCTATCGGAACGGGGTCTCCCTGGCCGGCCTCAACCTGGGCAATTTTTACCGAAACGGGAAACAGGGCCTGATCTCTCCCCGGCCGGAGCAGGAGCGGGAGGTAGAGCGCTATGGGGCGGAAAAGGGCTATCCGGACGCGATGTACTTCTATGGCTACACCCTCATCAATGAAAAAAAGGATGATGAGGGGCTGCCCCTCTACCGGCGCTCGGCGGAGCTGGGAGAGCCCCGGGCCTTTTTTTTGGCGGGCTGGTCCTATGAGCTGGGGAGGGGCGTGGAGAAGGACGCCCGGCGGGCCGCCGAATACTACCAGCAGGCCCTGACCGCCCCCATCCAGTCCAAAATCAGCCCGGCCAACCGGCTGGGAGCCCTCTACTACGAAGGCAGGGGTGTGGAGCGGGACTACGCCAAGGCCTTTCAGCTGCTCAAGTGGGCCTATGACCAGGATACCAGCAGCAACTGGGGAGCCTACTACCTGGGGGCCTGCTGCGCCAACGGCTGGGGCACCCAGCAGGACTATGTCCAGGCCCGAAAGTTTTTGGAGATGGTGGATTGGGACAGCAGAAACGCCTTTTACCTTCTGGGTTACCTCTACGCCCGGGGGCTGGGCGGCCCGGAGGACATTCCCAAGGGCGTGGAATACCTCCAGAAGGCCGGCGACCATGCCGAGGCCAAGGAGGAACTGCGGCGCTACAAAAAGACCTTCTTCGGCAAGTGGGTGCGGCGGTAAACGGAGGGAAAAGGGGGAAGGAGGCCGACCCTGTGGGTGTTTTTTTGCAATTTGCGCTGCTTCCCGGCTGTCCGGAGGCAGCTGCCCGGGCAGCGGTGGAGAAAGCTGCCCGAAACCCGCAGTTTTCCATTGATTTAGACAGGTGTCGGTACGTCGCCTCCTATGCGGGAACCCAGGTCCTGCTGACAGGGGAGCTGGGCTTTGCCGATTTGGCGGAGGAACTGTCCCAGTTCACCCAAAATCCGGTGATGCTGCTCTACCTCTGCAACGGGGACTTCTGGGGTTATGACTTCTTCGGAGGCATGGAGGAGGACCATTTCTGCACCCTGCCCGACTACTTCGGCCCCATCTCTCCGGAGGAAAAAGCGCGGCTGGCAGGAAATCCGGCGGCCCTGGTGGACTGGTTTCCCTCTCAGGAGCAGGCAGTCCTATCCCGATATCTGCTCCATTGGTCTGACCATGAGGTGATCGACCTGGAGGAGGAGGGATATGCCTGCTCCAGTGATCGTTTCCCTTACGGAGACTGCTGGCAGGCCACGGACTTTGCTGCCCGGCTGGGGTTCCCCTGGCCCTTTGATCAGGTCATGGAGGCGGCGGGGATTTCTCTTCCGCCCCCACTGCCCACCCTAGGGGAGATCCTGGAGCAGGGCATCCCGCCCATAAGTCAGAAGGCAGTGGAGTTCCTGGAGCGGTCCCCGCTGCTCCGGCTGCCACAAGCTCTGACATCTGAGTACCAACTGGCTCTGCTGGCCGAACCGGAAGTGGCGGAGCTGGGCCTGAAGGGGAAAAATCCCCGGGAGGCGGCAGAGTCCGTCGGGGGCTGCTGCTGGCCTGTGAAGTTTCCCGAGCGGGATCCTCTGTGTCAGCGGCTGTCCATCGCTGCTGCATTCTGCGACTTCTGGCTGAGCGGGGCGGGCTGGGGTTGGCTGGACAAGGCCACTTATGGGCCTGTCTACGGCGCATACGAGAAGCCTGCTGATATGCAGCTGCTCCGGGCTCGGGCAGCCCTCACCGACTTCACCAAGCGGCACCGGGCCCAAAGGGATCTGAAGCGGCTGATGGAGTTGGATCCGGCCAACCGGGCAGTGTATCAGGCCGAGATGAACCACTGGCGTGAGAGCGCCTGGCACTGAAAAGAAGGACTGCGCGAGCAGTTCGCCGAAGGAGAACGCCAGGTGAAGGATTGGAAGTTTCGGGAAAAGGAGCTGGCGGATCGGCGCCTCCAGCCTATTCCGGACAGGCGGCGGAGGAAATGAACTGAAGGAAAATATAGATAAGGGCCCATGCAAAATCATAATCTGAGGCGTATTGGAAATGGCTCCTAAACAGGGTGATAGAAGCTGCATATTTTGAATATCAGAAGCAATGCCCCAAATTTTTAGAGAATTGTCGTTGCATGACATAGAAAACGTTTTTGGCCCTTGCGGAGCAGGTCAGCTATCTCTGATGTCCAGGCCGCAGCTACTGCGACATTGTTATAGGAATTTATACCGCTAAACGGCACCATAGCACATTTGACTACAGGTGCCAGATAAATTTGCGTTGCTTTCTGTGCAAGGGAAAGAGCAGACAGGCTGACCTGGACAAAGGATTCAAAGCCGGATATTTTCCGTTTTTCAATCCCAAAGCTTGCGCCTTTCATCTTTGCGATATGAATACCGGGCTGTGCATGAGAAGAGAGAAAGCCCGGAATAACAGGGCTTTCTCCCATAAAATGAGGGTAGGAGCCTTGGACAGTCCAAGAAAACCGTTCAATACTCCTACCCTTGTCCATTTTGGAAGGGACGGTTGAAATCGATATTTTGGATGGGCAGAACCGCTGCAGAAGAACTGCTAAACGGCCCTTCTGGGCCGCGGCGCGAGTGCGCCGCACAAGCGTTTTGGCCGTAGGCCAAAACCTTGGCGCAGGGGTGGCTCCGCCGCCCCGAGCATTAAAATCCCGAAGGGTGGAGCCGCCCTGCGGCGGCAGAACCCACAAAAAAGGACATCTGCTTTGCAGATGTCCTTTTTTGTGGAAGGGACGGTTAAAATCGATATTTTTGAAAGACTAACTTCACATCAAT
>CAMMCS010000010.1 GCA_946494635.1 uncultured Oscillibacter sp.
GCTTGATCTTTTCTTCTATGATCTGTTTTGGTCCAGCTTTTTGTCCGCAGCCCCACTTGGGAGAAATCAATAACTGTTTCTTCTCTCTGAATGCTGGTAGGAGGTTTCCTGGAGAAGTGAAAACGTTTCGGTGGTCACCGCCCGGAAAGCCCCGAACACCCAGGGCTGGGGGAGCATACCATGCGGCACATCCACCGGTTACTCCAGCAATGTCTGGATAGGATAGTCTGATAACGGACAACCCCGCCTTGGCGGTTCACTATCCAAAGCCCAAGAAGGTCGGTGCCAATGTGCTGACGCCGGCAGAAGTGGAGGACTATCTGGACGCGGCGGAGTGGTTGGATTACCTTCCCATATTCCTGCTGGCGCTGACGGCAGGACTTCGGCAAGGAGAACTGATTGTGCTGAAGTATTCCGCAGCCACTAATGTAAGCAATTTTCCCCCGCTGAACAGCCCATTAAGCTGCTTGTCATGCTGAATTGCCGGCGGCCTTTTTGGAAATATCCTTTGTGACGCCGCCTACTGGAGCGTACCCAGCACGGCGTTCAGAACAAACACGGCGGCCAGGAGATAAAGGACCGGATCAATCAGATGGGCCCGTTTCCGGCACAACATCACCACCACGTAGGAGACCACGCCCAGCATGACTCCGGTGGTGATGGAAAAGGTGAAGGGCATGCCCACGATCATCAGAAAGCTGGGCAAGGAGATCTCCACGTGTTTCCAGGTGATCTGGGTGATTCCGCTCATCATGGACATGCCCACCATGACCAGGGGCGCGGCCAGGGCGGCGCCGGTCACTACCCCAGCCAGGGGGGTAAAGGGCAGCATGCACAAAAAGAGCAGGCCGGTTATTACGGCGGAAAGCCCGGTACGGGTGCCCTCCCGGATGCCGGTGGCGGATTCCGCCATGGCGGTCACATTGCTGACCCCCAGCAGCGCCCCGGCGCAGGTAGCCGCTCCGCAGCAGAGCATGGCCTCCCGCTGCCCGTCGAGGTCGCCGGTGGTGTCCGTCAGCTTGGCGTCTCCCGCCACGGCCAGAAGGGTGCCCAGGGCGTCAAAATACTGGGAGACCAGCAGGGAGAGCAGTGCGGAAACCAGGGGTATGGGCCCCAGCGCCAGAAGGCCGGTGAAGTCCGGCTTCAGAGCGGCCAGAGACAGCTCCGGTGCCGCCGTCAGGGTTTGGGGCAGGGCGGTCACCCCCAGCGGGATCCCCAGTGCCACCGTCAATGCCATGCCCAGCATAAGGGCCCCGGGCACCTTTTTCATTACCAGCACCGCCGTGACGAAGATGCCCAGCAGGGCCAGCAGGGGCTCCGGCGCGGCCAGGGTGCCCATATCCACCAGGTTGTCATCAGCGGTGATAAGGCCCGCGTTGATAAGCCCCGAGAGGGTGAGGAAAAGCCCCACCCCGGCGGACAGAGCAAACTTGAAGGGCATGGGCAGGGCGTCGTTCAGCCGTTCCCGCAGAGGACTGAAGGTAAGGGCCAGAAACAGAACGCCGGAAACCAGCACCAGGGCCAGGGCCTGCTGCCAGGTGCAGCCGTACTTCTGGCAGAGGGTATGGGCAAACAGAGTGGTAAAGCCCAGACCGGGGGCCAGAGCGAAGGGCAGATTGGACACCAACCCGGACACGATGCTGCCTGCGGCGGCGATGAGGCAGGTGGCCGTCATGACTTTTTCAAAATCCATGCCTGCCCCGGAGAGCAGACCCGGGATAACCAGGATCAGGTACACCATGGAACAGAAGGTGGTACACCCGCCCCGGATCTCTCTGCCCAGGGTGGTGCCCCGCTGGGAGAGGCGGAAGAATCCATCCAGTTGTTTCATTTCTCCCCACCTCCTATATTGCGGAAAGGACGTACATAGCTACGAACAGGACTGTCAGGATATAGGTGACCGGGGGGATCTTCTTGCCCTTCCCGATGACCAGGCTGATGGCGGTATAGGAGATGAAGCCCACGCCGATGCCGTCTGCCACCGAATAGGTAAAGGGAATCATGATCATGGTGAGGAAGCAGGGCAGGGCGATCTCCACCTGATGCCAGTAGATGTTGGTGGCGTTGTGGATCATCAGCATGCCGATGAGTACCAGAGCGGGGGACGTGGCCGCCCCCGGAATCACCCCTGCGATGGGAGCCAGCAGGATGGCGGCCAGGAACAGCACCCCGGTGGCGGCGGTATACAGCCCGGTCCGGGCTCCGTCCGCCACACCGGTGGAGCCCTCCACCGGGATGCCGATGGGGGGTGCCCCCAGCAGCGGCGCGGCGGCGGTGGACAGGGCCACTGCCGTCATGCCCCGGCTGTACCGGCCCAGGCTCCCTTTTTCATCTAGCAGGTTTCCCGCCCCAGCAATGCAGATGAGGGCCCCCAGAGTGTCAAAGCACAGGCACATGGTGAACGTGACCACGGCGGTGACCAGGGGCATCACCCCCAGAGACAGCACCCCGCCGAAATCGGGAGACATCAGCAGGGGGCGCAGGGCGGACAGGGACAGGCTCATGGATTCCGGCGCCTGGGTGACCCCCAGAGGGAAGCCCAGCAGCGTGGTGACCACGATGCCGATCAGCATGGCCCCCTTCACCTTCCAGGCCATAAGTACCCCGGTGATCAGCAGGCCAAGGATGGCCAGAAAGGTGGCCGGGGCGCCGATCTCCCCCAGCAGCAGCGCGCCGTCCTCCGCCCGGACGATGCCGGAGTTCAGCAGTCCGATGAGGGCGATGAACAGCCCCAGGCCGGCGCTGATGGCGTTTTTCATACTGGGGGGGATACAGGAGATCATCTGGTCCCGCAGGGGGGTCAGGCTGATGATCAGATAGGCTACCCCAGACAGGCTCACCACCGCCAGGGCCTGGGCCCAGGTGTAGCCCATGGTCATGCAGAGGGTATAGGTAAAGAAGGCGTTGAGTCCCACACCCGGGGCCAGCATAAAGGGCAGGTCAAAGGCGGCGGAGAGAAAGCAGGCCAGGGCGGAGGACAGACAGGTAGCCAGCAGCACGCCGGTGTAGTCCATACCGGTCAGGGACAGATTGCTGGGGGTAACAAACAGGATGTATGCCACCGAGAAAAAAGAGGTCAGCGCCCCCAAAAGCTCCCGGCGGACGGTGGTCCCCTGCTCCGCCAGGTGAAAAAACCGCTCCAGTGTCCTCATGTCGCATCCTCCTCCGGTTTCTCCATGTGCAGCACCACGTCGGCCTGGGTGATGACAAAGGAAGAGCGCTCCGCCGCCACCCGGCGGCACAGCAGCAGCTTTTCCCGCAGCTTGTCGGTCACTTCCTCCACCCCGGCCCGGATCTCCGGGTCCTCCGTCCAGGCGTGGACCACCACCCGTTCCTCCTCCAGCTCCACCCGGCGGATAGCCATATGCTTGCGGAATTCCCGGCGGTCCCTGGGGCTGGGCATCCTTTCCACGTCATACAGAAAGCTGACGTTGCGCTCGGCGGCAATGTCCAGCTCGTCCGCCAGGCAGAGCAGGGCCGCCAGATAGGGCAGGCTTACCGTCTTGCCAGGCTCCACCTCAAATTGGGGTGGATAGCCCGCTTCGTCCAGCAGGTCCGTCTTCCGGTGGCCCCGACAGACCTGGATCACTGCCTTCACATAGGCTTCGTTGGGAAAATCAAACATATGCCAATACTTTTCCAGGTACAGGCCGGACAGCTCCTGGTGGTAGCCCCGCACCGCCCAGGCCCGGGCGTTGTCATCTGCCGGCTCCTCAAAACCCAGTACCGCCCGGAACTGCTCAAAGTCTGACACGGATACCCCCATGCCCACATCGTGGAACAGCGCCCCCATCAGCAGCACATAGAGGTCCTCCGGGGTCAGCCGTTCAATCTGCCTGCCGATAAGCTGGTTGCACAGGTCCAGGATGTCCAGGGTGTGGAGCACCGTGTGGTCGGTAAAGTCGGGAAAGTAGTTCTCATACCGGCTGAGCATCCGCTGAGAGGTCACCACACAGTCCCGGTACCGACTGTGAAGCTCCGGCGAGCGTCGGGCCAGCCTGCGTTCAATTCCATAGTCCAGTTCCATTACAATTCCTCCGTTTTCAGGGTGCGATATGGGAAGCCCGCCTGCGCGGACCGTAAGCGGCAATCAGAGCCAGGGCCAGCACGCCGCCCTTCACCGCCGGCAGCACATAGTAGACCACGCCCATCTGGGTCAGCCCGTTTTCCAGCACCGCCACCAGTGCCGCGCCCACCAGCGTTCCCAGGGCGTTGGGCCTTTCTGCGCCGCCTACGGAGCGCCCCACAAACACCGCCGCCAGGGAGGGCATCAGATAGCTGTCGCAGCCGGAGATCTGTGCCGCCGAGTTGCGGGAACAGACCACAATGGCCCCCACCGCGATCATGACGGCGGTGAGCATCCCCGCCAAGAAGCGGTATTTTCTGACCGGAATACCGGAGTAGGCCGCGGCGATGTGGTTGCTGCCCATGGCGTACAGGCACCGGCCATGGCGGGTATACCGCAGAAACACGAAGGCAAAGGCCACGCAGGCCAGCATGATCAGGATGCACCAGGGGGACGCGCCGATGGCCAGCGCCCCCTCGGTCCAGCCCGTGCGGACGGGCTGGGCTTCCCAGGGAGTGGGCATACCGGCGGACACCGCCCCGCCGCCGGTCCACCACAGGCCCAGCCCCTGATACACGAACATCAGCGCGCAGGTGGCCAGCATATCAGGCACCCGGCAGAGCAAAATGAGAAACATGGTGAGCAGATACAGCACCATGGTCAGCAGCACAGTAAGCACTACGCTGAGCCACAGAGGCAGGCCGAACCATAAAAACAGGCTGGCAAACAGGAAGGAGGATACGGTTGCCAGGGTACAGGCCGACATATCGAAGCCGCCCGGCGCCATGGTGATGGTGGCACCGATGGCAAAAATGGTAGTGATGGACATGGAGCGCAGAATATTGACCGCATTGGCCGGAGAAAGAAAGCTCCCGCCACGCAGCAGGGCAAATACCGCCATTGCGGCTGCCAGGGCGATCACCGCCGCCCAGTCCATCAGAGATCCGGCGGCGGGCTTTCTAAGCCTTGGCTGCTTCAAAGCGGTCCCTTCCTTTCTCACCGACCGGGGCTTTCCCGCCCACGGCGTAGTACATGATCTCTTCCTCGGATGTACGGGCGGTGACCAGCTCAGCGGCGACCCTTCCGCCATACAGAACATAGATCCGGTCCGTCACCTGCAGCAGCTCACCGGGATCGGCGGAGGCGTACAGCACGCCGCACCCCGTTTGGGCCAGTCCCGTTATGACCCGGAGCAATTCCGCTCTTGCGCCTACATCCACACCCTTGGTAGGCTCATCAAACAGATAGAGCCGGCAGCCGGCAGCAAGCCACTTTCCCAGCACAGCTTTCTGCTGATTGCCGCCGGAGAGAAGCTCCATCCGCTGACGGGGGGAGGGGGGCTTGATCCCAAGCTCCTCGATCTGCGTCCGGGCATTCTGCTCCAGCTTTTTGCGGGAGAGAAGGGACAGACGGCTCCACTTTTTCAGACTGGCAATTCCCAAATGGAAGGACACACTCTCCCCTGGGAAGAGCCCTTCCTTCCGCCGCTCCTCCGGCACCAGGCCCATGCCCAGTGCCGCCCCAGCCCCGGGGCTGCGGGGCTTTACCGGTCTGCCGTCCAGCAAAATCTCTCCGGCTGATCTGGGCAGGATCCCGAACAGTGACTTGCACAGCTCGCTCTTTCCAGCCCCCACCAGACCGGCCAGGCCCACGATCTCCCCGTGCCCCACCGTCAGGGAGATGTCCCGGACGCTGCCGTCCCGGCTGGAGAGGTTATGTACCGACAGCAGCTCATCCCCTGCCGGTCGGGAGACCCGGGGACGGACCGTCTCCATCTCCGTGCCCAGCATATGAGCCACCAATTCACCGGCAGTGGTCTGTGGGGTAACGGGGCCGCTGGCGGCAAATCTGCCATTTCGCAGCACCGTATAGCAGTTACAGATCCGCAGGACCTCCGGCAGGCGGTGGGAGATGAACACGATGGCGATCTGCCCCTCTTTGACCAGGCTCCGGCAAAGGCCGAACAGCGTTTCCGTCTCCACGGCGCTCAGAGGGGCGGTGGGTTCATCCAGCAGGAGAATCCGGCAGTTGCTGCGGAGCGCCCGGGCGATGAGCACCATCTGCTTCTGGGCCAGGGTCAGCCGGCTCACCGGCGTGCGCACGTCAAGGTCCATATGCAGCCGGCGTTTCAGCTCCTCCGCCTGACCGTATACCCCCCGCCAATCCACCCACAGGCGCCCCGGCCTCCCCAGCTCGTCCAGCAGCATGTTTTCCGCCGCCGAAAGGGCGGGGGCCAGGGCCTGGTCCACCTCCTGGCAGACGAGCTGGATGCCCAGCTCCTTGGCCGCTGCGGGGCTGCGCAGTTCCACCGCCCTGCCGTCCAGCCGGACCTGGCCGCGATAGCCGGGATTGGTGCCCGCCAGCACCTTCATCAGGGTGGACTTTCCCGCCCCGTTAGCGCCCACCAGGGCGTGGATCTCCCCGGGCATCAGCTGAAAATCCACATGCTCCAGCGCCCTGACCCCGGGAAATTCCACACAGATATCCTTTGCTTCAAGCACCATACGTCCTCCGCCTGTCAATGGGTCACCAGGAACATCACCGTAAACAGTCCCGCAATGACCCAGGTTCCTCCATTGATATCTTTTCCTTTCCCGGCGAACACCTGGATCAGGACGTGGGAGATGACGCCAAAGGCAATTCCATAGGAAATGTTGTAGGTCATGGGCATGATTGCCAGGGTCAGGAAGGCCGGAACCGCTTCTCCGGTGTTCTGCCAGTTGATTTTTTTCGTACAGTCCATCATGAGAATACCCACGTAGATCAAAGCCGCCGCTGTGGCACAGTTGGGCACAAGGGAGGCGACAGGGCTGAAGAACATGGCAAGCAGGAACAGCCCGCCGGTGGCCATGGCGGCAAGTCCGGTCTTGCCGCCCTCCGCAATGCCGGCGGACGCCTCCACATAGGAGCTGACGGTGGAGGTGCCGCACACCGCGCCGCAGACGGTGGCCACGGCGTCGGCCAGCATGGCCCGCTCCATGTTGGGCACCTCACCCTCAGGGGTAAGCAGATTGCCCCGGGCACAGGCCCCGTACAGGGTACCGATGGTGTCAAACATATCCACCAGGCAGAAGGCCAGGGCGGTGGTTCCGATCAGAAGGGCCAGCTCCGCGGGATTGTGGTCGGCCAGATAGGGGGAGAAGTCAAAGCCCTCCGTAAAGACCCGGCCAAACGCCGACGCTCCGAACTCCCCGAACGCCGCAAAGGGGTTCAAGTTCAGAGCGGCGCCAAAGTTTGCATAGAACCCCGGGACCGTGACGCCCAGCAGGTAATACAAAACGGTGCCGCCCAGAATCCCCCACAGAACAGCGCCCTTTACCCCCCTGTGTGTCATTACGGCAATGGCGATCAGGGCAGCCAGGGTCACCAGAACCGGCATGACGTCCGACCAGGCGGCGGAACCGAACAGCAGGTTGAAGGATGCCAGATTGACGAACGTCTCCGGATCTGCCACCACGATACCGGCGTTCTGCAGCCCGATGAAGGCGATAAACAGACCCACTCCGGCGGGGATGGCCAGCCGCACGGACGGGGGAATGGCCGCGAATATCTTCTTCCGAAGACCGGTCACGGTCAGAATCACAAAAGCGATCCCGTCCAGGAGGATCAGCACCAGGGCGTTGGCATAGCTCAGGCCGAAGCCCATGCACACGGTGTAGACAAAAAACGCGTTGGAGCCCATGGCGGAGGCCTGGGCCAGGGGCAGGTTGGCCAGAAGTCCGATCAAAATGGTGCCGATGGCCGCGGAAAGAGCGGTGGCGATGTAAATGGCGTAATAGGATACCCCGGGCAGTTCGGCAAACATCCCCGAGTTTACCATCAGTATGTACGCCATGGTCATGAAGGTGGTCAGCCCCGCCAGCAGCTCGGTCCGGATGTCGGCCCCTTTTTCCGCAATGTGAAACAGCTTTTCCGCCATGGGTTTTCACTCCTTTTGCTCAATCCCCCAGCAGCTCTGCCATCCAGTCTGTGGTGGGCATCCAGCTGCGGTCGGTGTAGGAATCTCCTGCCACCGTATCCAGATTGGTGACATTGATGCCGCCGCCGGAGACCATATCCTGGGTGACCACGGTGGTGGGCAGCTCCAGCCAGCTTGCGGTTTCCCCCGTCATGGGGTCGATAATGGCGTCGTAGTCCCCCGACAGCTCCAGCGCCAGCACCCGCATGCCGAATTCCCCGTTATAGTTCCAGTTGGTGGTGGCGCAGGCCTTCCAGGGGGAGCCTTCCCGGGCCATTTTCTCAATATCCGCGTTGCAGATATCCACGCTCACCATGGGGATGTCGTATCCGCCCTGGGTCAGGGCGGTATACACACCGCTGGCGTACAGATCGTAGCAGCACCAGATGGCATCGATCTCCCCCGGCTGGTATTTGGCCAGTGTGGCGGTGGTGATGTCGGCCATGGAGGCCTCGGCATTGCTGAAGTCGGAAGGGCCGATGGTCTCCACGGTGCGGATCAGCCCCGCCTCCTCGTAGGCGGTGTAGCCCTCCTGCCGGCGGTCAAAGGGGGAGAGGAAGTTGGGCCCCACCCAGACCTTCAGAATGTTGACCGGCTCTCCCGCCGCCACCTTGTCCGGATACAGCTCTTCACACACATACTCCAGCAGCAGCTGGGCAAACTGGGCGTCCTGCTGGAAGAACTGGGTCACGCCGTCCAGGGTCCGGGTCTGGCCGCTGCTGTCCTTGAACTGGGTGTCAAAGGTGGCGATCTTCAGATCTGGGTACTGCTCCAACAGGTCCTTCAAAAAGGTGTAGGCGTAATTCTGCCCGCCGTGACTGAGCAGAAGTCCGTCATAGCCGGCGGCGGCGCATTGGGAAATCGTATCCTGCCACTGGGCGTCCGAGCCGCCGCAGAAAAAGGCGTCATACTCCATGCCCAGCCCTTCCGCCGTCTCCTGAGCGGACTGGGACCACATCTGAAAAATGTCCGACGGGGCCATCTGCATGATGTAGGCCACCTTTTTTCCCGCCACCGGTGAGTCTACGGCGGCAGGGGTGGGATCGGGTAAAGCCGTACTTCCGCAGCCCACCAGGGAAGTGGTGCAGAGAAGTGCACACAATCCGAAAATCCATCGTTTCATACGCGCTGTTCTCCCCTCTGGTCTTTTGTGCCGATCTTTTGCCGGACAGACCGCCAGACACACGGCCGCCGTCCGCAGGCTGTTCACCGCCAGTATAGTGCCGCAGCGCCCATATTTTGTTATACGCACAAAAAACGTGGGTATCTGCGCATAATTTGCCCTTCCCCGGCACGTGGTAAGCACAGAAAGGAGAGACGCTTTGCTATTCATAGGCTGCAAAAACAGGAGCATCCCCTTTCAAGGGGATGCTCCTGTTTTTATCCGATCTGTATTTCGTCGTGCATTACAAAATAACCCGCAGAGTAAAGGCCCCATCCCCGGCGGAGTATTGATAGGACGCACCGTGCTTCCGACAAAACATGGCAATGGAATGGCTCCCAATCCCATGGCCCTGCCGGGAGGGAATGGGCAGGCCATCCTCATCGAATTGGACGACACCGGTATAGGGGTTGGAAAATTCAAACATGAGGTTGGGATGGGAGATCACCTTGCAGCGGATCTCCCGTTGCTCCTCCGGCAGGCGCATACAGGCGTGGATGGCGTTCTCCAGGGCGTTGGAAAAGACGATGGCCAGCTCCGCCTCGCTGACCGGCAGCTGATCCGTCAGGGCGATATGTGCCTGCACCTGGATATCCTTTCGCTGGGCCTGGGTGAAGTAAGTGGAAAAGACCGCGTCCAGCACAGGCGGGCGGCACCAGTGGACAGGCTTTCGCTCCTCCATCTGGCTCTGCACCACACCGAGAAAGGCCAGCGCTTCCTGGGTCTTGCCTTGAGTTACCAGCTCCGCAATGGCGCGGAACCGGTGACGAAGGTCGTGCCGCTCGATCCGGATGGCCTCCTCCACCGTTTGAATGGCCTCCATCCGGCTCTGGAGGGAGGAGAGAGAGAGCTCTGTGAGCTGCGTCTGGTAGCGGGCCTCCGACTCCCGCTTTACGCTGGTAAAGAGCAGGATCAGGACGCAGTAGAACCCCACCATCAGCAGAGAAAACATCGGCTTTACAAATGTGGTGACCGTGTCGATTCCCACATACCCGGGGAACACGAACAAAACAATCAGCCCATAGGCCAGCAGCCAGATGCAGATTACGGCCCAGCCCCGCTGGAGTTCATCCAGTGCCTGAAGGACCAGTGGGCACAGATGCTTGTAAAGCAGCCACAGCATAGACGGGGTCAGGATCAGTATGGTGAGCCACAGAACCCACGCCCGCTGATTTGAGGCGTAGAAGACGACGCCGCCGATGTGCTGAACCACGAAACAGAAAAGGACGGCGGACAGGAACTGATACAGCAGTCTCCAGCCCCGGTACCGGCTGAGCAGCGTGGCAACCAGAAAGGACGGAAGATAGACAATCAGGCTGTAAAGGCGCACCACCAGATCCACGCTGAAGGTATACGTCAGGATTACTTCCAGCGCCATCAGGGAAAGGGCCGTTCCGGCAAAGATAAGGGCCGTCTTCCGGCGGGACAGACGGCTTTTCAAAAAAAGGAACACCATGGTCAAACCCAGGCCCGTCATATACAGCAGGTCGGCAAGAATCAGATCTGACATGTATCATTCTCCTCCAGCCAGAAATTTCCCCAGGCATGTTTAAAAGGGACCACCGACGCCCGGGGAATGGCGACGGAATCGCGGCTGTCCAGCAGAACCTCCTGCCCCTTCACCCCGGCCACGTGCTGGAGATTGAAGGCAAAGCTGGAGCCGCACTGGCAGAAACGGGGGTCCGATAGCAGGCACTCCACGGCGGTGTGGAAGGGAACCCGGAGACTTATGGAGTCCAGGGTGTCATGAGAACAATAGTAGCGCAGGCTCCGGCCCACCCGCTCCACATACAGGATCTGATCCAGTAGGATGCGGCGGGGCCCATCCTTCGTGGTGACCAGGACGACCTTGCTCCGGCGTTCATTCAGTTTTTTGACGGCTGCGTCCAGCACCTCAAAGAGCCGTTTCTTCTCCAGCGGCTTGAGCAGATAGAAGAAGGCCCGGACGGAGTAGCTGTCGACGGCGTAATCCGAGGAGGTGGTCAGATAGACGATCTCCCCGCTGTTGCTCAATTCCCGCAGCTGCAGCCCGGTCTGGATCCCGTTTGGCCCTGGCATGATGATATCCAAAAGGTAAAGGTCAAAACCGCCGGTCTCCTCCACCTGATAGAGCAGCTCCTGTCCGTACCGGAAGGTGTGGATATGCCCGGACAGTTCGGGATGACCGTGCAGGTACTCCTGCACAAAATTTGCTGCCTGATGCAAAAAACGCGTTTCATCGTCACAGATCGCTATTCTGAGCATGCTCTCTTCACTCCTTTTCGCTACGTTATCTGGCAAAAAATGCGCAACAGCACATGAATTTTGCGCAGATCGTGTTGAGCAGAACGCCTGGGTAGTAAAGTAATACCACGTTGCAAATCCATTTGTCAATAGGCTGGATAATGACCCATTTTCTGTTAAGAAAGGGGAGAAACCATCCATGGAACGAGAACACGGCGAGAGGAAGAGACTGACCATGCCGAAGCCAGGAGGCAGTGTATGGCCCAAAGATTTCTGCCCGGCATTCTCCCCTCGGGAGGGCTGGCTGCCTATCGAAAAGGAACAGTGCTGGTACTGCCGCCATGCAAATTTCCACCTGACCGCCCCCGTGGCGCTGGATGTAGGAATCTGCTGTTACCCACAGGTGCAGATGGAATAGGGACTGGAACGGTATGGCAGAGACCGGGGGAGAACGTGACTATGAGAAAATTTACCATAGGAAAAACAGTGAGGAAAGCTGCCCGGCGGTTCATGCCGGTCCTGATGATCCCGCCTTTGCTGGTTCTGGCGGGCTGCGATACGGCGGAGCCGGATATGGGGCAGCTCTGGCAGTCCGCCGTAGCGGACGCAGTGTTCAGCGGAGACGACGAAGTGATGGAGTTGGTGACGCTCACCCCCAACAATCCTGAAGTAATCTGGGATGAGGCAGGGGAACGGGTGCTGCTGCTGACCTGGCACGACTACGATGACGCCTGCACGCCGGGCAGCCGGATGCCGTCCGGTGTCGGGGACATCTGGGCCACCTCTCTGGGGGAGATGGCGGCCTGGTACGGAGAGCACCATCGGGGCGTGACAGACTGGAGCCTGCGTTTCGCGCAGCTGCTGGGGGTTCATGCGGATGAGGGCTACACCCGGTTTACCGGCTTTTGGGTATCACCGGAGGATGTGATCCGCCCGGCTTATGTAACCGACGTGACGGCGCAGATGGAAAATGGATATGACAAACTACAGGAAGGGCCGTATAAGGATTGGTTTGATCAGAATATCCTGTGGGCTTATTTTGAGAGCGACTATCCGTGGACTCGCCTTGGCTACACCTACGACTGGAGCGGCGGAGCCTCGGAATACGGCCTGACGGAATTTCTGATCTCCGACAGTAGCCCGACGGAGATCGCATTCACCTTTACAACGGACGAATTTGTGCTTTGGCTGGGAAATCAGTGGACCTGAGAAAACAGAAACAGGAGAGACAGGAAAATGACAGTGTGCGAGAACAAGCGTGATTGCCCCTGCACCTATGACTGCCCGCGCCACGGAAAGTGCTGTGCCTGCGTCGCCCACCACCGGGACCACAATGAGGGGGTGCCGGGCTGTTTCTTTTCCAAAGAGGCGGAGGCCACTTATGACCGGAGCGTTGAGATGCTGGCCCGGGATCACGGAATTATCAAGTAAAGGGAAGTTTTATTGTGGGAAAACAGGCACATGTACTGGAAAAGCAGGAAGAAATCGTTCTGCTGGACGCGGCGGGGATTGACCGGCTCTCCGCCCTGCTGACCCGGGGTCTGGAGCAGGCGGCGGTAAATCGGAAGGACGTGATCCGCCTGCGGCTGGCGGCGGAGGAGCTTCTGGGTCTGTGGCAGGTCAGACTGGGGGAAGAGACGGTCTGTACCTTCCGCTGCGGCACACGGCTGGGACGGATGTACCTGGAAATCACCGCCCCTGGCCAGCGGATCGACCCGGAGGAGACCGCCGCCGACATGGCCGGCCGGCTGCTTTGCTCCAATCTGCTGGCCCAGGCGGGCCTGTCCCCGGTGTACTCCTACCAGGATGGAATCAACCGCATAGCCCTCTACCCCTCCAGACCCCAGAAGCTCAGCCCCCTGCTCCAGCTGCTGCTGGCCATCCTGGCGGCGGCAGCGATGGGGGCGGTGCTCCTTGCCCTGCCTGCTCCAGTGGAGAAAACGGCGGCCGGTGTGGTGGATCCGCTGTTTTCCGCTCTGATGGGCATTCTGCAGACTCTGGCCAGCCCCATGATCTTCCTCAGCGTATGCTGGGGGATCCTCAACATCGGGGATGTACATATGCTGGGCCGGATCGGCAAGACGGTGCTGCTCCGGTTTCTGGGCGGCGTTTTTCTGCTGACGTCGGTGTCGGCGGCCGTCCTGGTATGGTTCTTCCGTTCCGGGAGCGGGGACGCCTCCATGGGGGAAAACGCCGCCGCGCAGATTTACAGTATGCTGCTGGGAATCATTCCCGGCAATATTGTCACGCCCTTTCTGGAGGGCAACTCCCTGCAGATCATCTTCATGGCCATCTGTATCGGCCTGGTGCTGCTGGTGCTGGGGGAGAAGACCTCCGCCCTGTGTGTTCTGCTGGGCCAGGTGAACACGGCGGTGCAGTTCATGATGGAGGCGGTGAGCCGGTATATTCCTCTCTTCGTCTTTGTAAGCCTGCTCTCCCTCACCCTCTCTGACGCCATGAGCAATCTGGGCGGAGTGGTAAAAGCCCTGCTGCTGGGTATCGCCGCCTGTGCGGCATGGCCCCTGCTGTACGCCCTGTGGGCTTCCCTGCGGCTGAAGGTATCTCCTTTGCTGGTGCTGCGCAAGCTGCTGCCCACCTACCTGATCGCCCTGTCCACCGCGTCCTCTTCCGCCGCCCTGTCCACCAATCTGGAGACCTGCGAGCGGCGTCTGGGCATCTCGGAACGCATCGTCCACTTTGCCGTCCCTCTTGGCCAGGTGGTGTTCAAGACCGGCGGTGCGGTGGGCTTTTTTGTACTGGCCCTGGGACTGGCGGAATTCTACGGCGTGTCCATCTCCCTGCTCTGGGTGGTCACCGGCGTGCTGACGGCCAGCCTGCTGGCCATTGCCGCCCCGCCGGTGCCGGGCGGCAGCCTGACCTGCTATACCGTCCTGCTCACCCAGCTGGGTATTCCAGCGGAGGCCGTGGGCCTGGCGGTGGCGGGCAACGTGATCCTTGATTTCTTTATGACCTCCTGCGGTATTTCCTGCCTCCAGTCGGAGCTGATACTTTCGGCCAACAAGCTGGGGATGCTGGACAGGGAGAAGCTGGGGAAGGAGTGATGGGAATAAAAAAAAGCCGCGTTTTTCTGGTCCTGCTGGTCCTCCTGGTGACGCTGCTGGCGGGCTGCGCCAACCAAAACGGGGAGGGGGCCGCCATCGCCGATATCCGGCAGCTGGACGGCCAGACCATCGGGGTGATGACCGGCTCCACCTTTGACCAGCACACCGACACCTACATCAACGACGCGAAAAAAGAGTACTATACCACTTACGCCGATATGGCCCTGGCGGTGGAACAGGGCAAGATTGCGGCATTTCTCATGGATGAGCCCATGGCCCGGGTGCTGTGCGCCGAGAACCCGGGGGTGACCTATCTGGAGGACTACCTGACGGAGGATGGCTACGCCTTTGCCTTTCCCAAGACTGAACAGGGCGCCCTGCTCCGGGACCAGATGAACGAGTTTCTGGCCCGGATCCAGTCCGACGGTACCCTGGAGGAGATCGAGGAGATCTGGTTCGGTACCGACGAGAGCGTCCAGGTGGTGGAGGACTGGACCGGGCTGCCCGCCACCAACGGCACCCTGGAATTTGCGGCCAAGGCCAGCAGCGCCCCCTTCGCCTACGTAAAGGACGGGGAGACCGTGGGCTACGACGTGGATATTGTGGTCCGCTTCTGCAAGGCCTACGGCTACGGCCTCAATTTACATAATGTGGAACTCACCTCCTTTATCGCCGGCATCGAGGCGGGAAAATATGACCTGGGAGCCGCCGGCTTTACCGTCACCGAGGAGCGGGCGGAGCGGGTGTACTTCTCGGAGCCAGACTACTACGGCGGCATCGTGGCGGTGGTGGCGGACGCCGGTGGGGGAGAGGCCCGGTTTGAAACGCTGGCTGACTTTGAAGGGACTACCCTGGGGGCCCTGACGGGCTCCTACCAGGACCAGCTGGCTCTGGAGACCATTCCCGGCGTCAGCATCCAGTATTACGACGACATGGCTTCCATGCTGCTGGCCCTGCAGAACGGATATGTGGACGGGGCGCTCAACGACCTGCCCCTGGCCACCCTGGCGGCGGCCCGGCAGCGGTCGCTGGCGGTTTTCCCCGAGACCATTGCCCCAGACAGCTACGGCCTGGGCCTTCCCAAAGACAGCCCGCTGACCCCTCAGGTCAGCGCCATCATAGAGGGCTATGAAGCCGACG
Organism: uncultured Oscillibacter sp.; assembly: GCA_946494635.1. GTDB lineage: Bacteria > Bacillota > Clostridia > Oscillospirales > Oscillospiraceae > Oscillibacter. The sequence goes on from CAMMCS010000010.1 coordinate 15,612, forward strand.
GCACTCTGGACGCCCTGGCTGACAAGTGGCTGGGGGCGGATGAGAGCGCCAAGACCATCGATGTGGGGGAGTACGACGCCCCCAACGGCACTCTGCGCTATGTCCACGACCCCTCCATGGAGCCCATGAGCTATGTGGGAGAGGGCGGGGAATCCCTGGGCTACGAGGTGGAGCTGGTGACCCTCATTGCCAGGGAGCTGGGCATGGAGCTGGAGATCACCCAGGGCAACTTCAACGCCCTGATGCCCATGCTCATGAGCGGCCGGGCGGATATCGTCTCCGGCTCCATCAGCATCACCGAGGAGCGGAAGGAGAGTATCGACTTTGCCACGGCTCACTACACCGGCGGTGTGGTGCTGCTGGTCCGTGCAGAGGATCTGGGCATCGCGGTCCAGACGGAGGAGACCGGTTTCTGGGCCGGACTGGCGGACAGCTTCCGTAAGACCTTTGTGGAGGAGAACCGCTGGCAGATGATCCTGTCCGGCCTGGGGGTGACGGTGGTCATCTCCCTGTGCGCTGCCCTCATCGGCTCGGTGGTGGGCTTCGGCCTGTGTCTGGTGCGGCGCAGCCGCAATAAGCCGGCCTCCGTTTTGGCCGCCGCCTTTATCCGCCTGGTCCAGGGTATCCCCACCCTGGTGCTGCTGATGGTGCTCTACTACATCGTCTTTGCCAGTACTATGCTCAGCGGGGTGGTCATCGCCATTCTGGCCTTCTCCATCAACTTCGGTGTCTACGTGTCCGAAATGATCCGCACCGGCATCGACGCGGTGGACAAAGGCCAGTGGGAGGCCGCCGCCGCCCTGGGTTTCGGACGGACCAAGACCTTCACCAAGGTCATCGCCCCCCAGGCCGCCCGGCACATCCTGCCGGTGTACAAGGGAGAGCTGATCTCCATGGTCAAAATGACCTCGGTGGTGGGCTACATCGCGGTGGAGGACCTGACCAAGGCCACCGACCTGATTCGCAGCCGCACCTTTGAGGCATTTTTCCCGCTGATCGTCACGGCGGTGATCTATTTCCTGCTGGCCTGGGCCCTCACCTCGCTGCTGCGGCTGGCGGAGCTGCGTATCGACCCCAAGCGGCGGCCCAGGACCCTCAAGGGTGTGGAAGGAGAACCCCCGTCCGCTCCCGTCCCCAGCCCCGCGCCCCGGCCGGAAGGGGAGACGGTGATCTCGGTTGCCCATCTGAAAAAGGCTTATCCCAATGTGACCCCGCTGAAGGATGTGAATACCGAGATCCGCCAGGGGGACGTCATCTCCATCATCGGCCCCTCGGGTACGGGCAAGAGCACCCTGCTGCGCTGCCTCAACCGGTTGGAGGAGCCGACCGGTGGTGAGATCCGGGTGCTGGGGCAGACGCTCACCGGGGCCGGTCCCCGGAAACTGAGCGCCGTCCGGCGGCGGATGGGTATGGTGTTCCAGTCCTTCCACCTGTTCCCCCACCTGACCGTGATGGAAAATGTCATGCTGGCCCCGGTGGAGTTGCTGGGCCTCAGCAGGCAGGAGGCGTACAGGCGCGGCCTGGAACTGCTGCGGAGCGTGGGCCTGGCGGAGAAGGCGCTGAACTACCCCGACGAGCTGTCCGGCGGACAGAAGCAGCGGGTGGCTATCGCCCGCACGCTGGCCATGGAGCCGGAAATCGTCCTGTTCGACGAGCCCACCTCCGCTCTGGACCCCACCATGGTGGGTGAGGTACTGTCGGTCATCCGCAACCTGGCCAGTCAGGGGTTGACCATGCTCATCGTCACCCATGAGATGAAATTTGCCCGGGACGTCTCCACCAGAGTGTTTTACATGGACCAGGGCGTGATCTATGAGGAGGGCGCGCCGGAGCAGATCTTTGAGCATCCCAGGACCGAGCGCTGCCAGGCGTTTGTGCTGCGGTTGAAGACCTACCACTGTGAGATCACCACAAAGAGCTTCGACTTCATCGGCGCGGCCACCGACATCGACAACTTTGCCCGCAAGCAGCTGCTCAGCGCCCGGCAATCTCTGAAATTCCAGCAGATTTTTGAGGAGCTGTGCGTGGCCTGTATCCTGCCCCGGCTGCCGGAAAAGGGCTGCCATGTGGACTTCCGGGCCATGTGCAGCGAGGACGGCAGCGAGTGCCGCGTTGTCATCTCCTGGCCCGGCAAAGCCTTCAACCCCATGCAGGAGGGGGATGCGATCAGCGTAAAACTGGCCCTCAGCCGGACGAAAGACCATTCTTATGAATATGCGGAGGGTAAAAACACCGTGAAAGTCCTGTTTTAGGTGGCGATGGGCGGAAACGTACCCATTCGGGGTTCCATTTCTTATATCAATTTAGAAAAAATATATATTTGGAGGTAAAACCATGAACATCACCAAGAACAAAGACGGCAGCAAGCTGACCCTGACTCTGGAGGGCCGCCTGGACACCACCACCGCTCCCCAGCTGGAGGGGGAACTGAAAAGCACCCTGGAGGGCGTCACCAATCTGGAGTTTGATTTTCAGAACCTGGAATACCTGTCCTCCGCCGGCCTGCGGGTACTGCTGGCCGCTCAGAAGGCCATGAACAAACAGGGGAATATGGTGATTCGCCATGTGAACGAGACCATTCAGGAGGTCTTTGAAGTGACCGGTTTTGTGGACATTCTCACCATTGAGTGACAAATGAGGCGCACATCCGGATGGCGGCGCAATTTCTGAAAGAGGGGAAGCAACCATGAAATCCAACGAAATCAAGCTGTCCAACAGCCTGTCCTGCGCGATGGAAGCACTGCAGATGGTGGAGACCACTGCGGAGGAGGCCGGACTGAACCGCGAGCAAACCAATCTCCTGCGTCTGTTGACGGAAGAAATGATTTCCATGACGACGGATATTTTGAAAACCTGCCAGGGGACGTTGTGGCTGGAGTGCGAGCACGGTGACTGCGCGCTGCACCTGAACGCCATGGCGCCTATGGAGGAGCATGCAAAGGCCGCCTTTATCGCCGCGTCAAAGGAAAAAATAAATGCCCCCGTCAAGGGACTGAAAAATAAGATCAGCGCCCTGTTTGCCGGCTTGCTCATCTACCATGAGTACCCCGACTACTATTTATCGGTGTGCAGCAGTTTTGGAGGCGGTGCTCCGATTCAGGATGCTAACCCCACATGGTCGCTGGCGGAATATGGAAAAGACCGCTCAAAAGAGGAAAAGTTTGCGGAAATGGAAGGGGTGGAGAAGTCGATCCTGCTGGGCTTTGCGGACGATGTGGTGGTCTCCGTGCGAAACAACTGGGTTGATCTGACGGTGAAAAAGCAGTTTTCCGCCCCGGTAAAGGCGCAGATGCCCAACTTCACCGGACTGTCCCATGTGTGTATTTTCGTGGATGACATGACGCAGGCCGTATCCTATTACAGGAAACTGCTGGGCGCCACACCGGACCACTATCTCTCCCACTGGAGAAACAAGGGCTTTTTCCAGGCAGGAGGTTTTCTTGACCAGGCCGAGGAGGGCGACGTCTCCATCGCCTTTGTCAATGTGCCCGGCACAAAGCTGACCCTTGAACTGATGCAGTACCACTACCCGGAGGGGCGGAAGACACCCGTGGTTTTTCCGCCAATGATGTCAGCGGGGCGCGCCATGTGGCGCTGAAGATCACCAATATTGAGGAGGCCTTTTTACATATCAAGTCCATGCCTGATACAAAGCTCATCAACGAGACAGACGATTATCAGGTGTTCCAGATCAGTGAGACGCGGCCCTCTGAGGTACACTTTTTCGACCAGGATCTGCGGGAAACTGATGAGCGGAACGTGCAGACAGCCAAAATTCTCAGCGGCGTGAAGTATTTTTACTTTATCGATAAGTACGGCCTGCAGTGGGAGTTTGAGCAGGGTCACAGTGACATTGGGGACTGATGTCCCCCTGGCACCTCCCCGGTAAGTTTCAAAAAGAGAGGGAATCAGCCACATGAAAACAGCCATACGGGAGACCGTATTTGTCAGGAAATCCTTCTACAGCTTTTTCCTGCCCAGTATGTTCTCCTGCCTGGGCATTGCCGCCGGCGGCCTGGCGGACTGCGTCTTTGTGGGGAATGCCATCGGCCCGGTGGGGATGACGGCGATCAGCATCGGGCAGCCGATCTATATGCTGTTCAATACAATCAGCTATTCGCTCTCCATCGGCGGCTCAATCCACTACGCCAACGCCCTCAGCGAGGGGAAAGCGGAGGAAGGAAACCGTATTTTTGCCGATGTCCTGCGAACCGATCTTTTTCTCAATATCGGCCTGTGCATTCTGGGCCTCCTGTTCCTGCCCCAGGTGCTTGCCTTCCTGGGTGCAGGAACTCCGGGCACGGAGGTCTGGGCCAACTGTGAGGCGTTGGTCCGCGCCCAGCTGCTGCTGGTGCCCGTCATGTTCTGCCAGGGGCCGTTTTATTACTTTGTCAACTGCGATAATGACCCGAAACTGGCGGCGGTTGCCTTCGTGACAAGCAATACCCTGGATATCGTATTCAACTATGTGTTTGTGGTCTTGATGGATCTGGGGGTCGCCGGCTCCGTCTATTCCACCGGCCTTGGCGCCGGTGTCATGATCGTGATCAGTCTGTTCCACTTCTTCAAAAAACGCGGATGCCTCCGTTTCTGCTGGCCCGGGTACCGGGTGAGATGCGTGCTGGAATCGTTCCGGACCGGGTTCTCCACCTCCGTGCAGTATGTCTACCAGCTGATCACCATCCTGGTCTGCAACCATCTGCTCATGGTGATTAGCGGGGAACTGGGGGTGGCCGTGTTTGGAATCGTGTTCAATGTGGCCCTGGTGGCCGCGTCGGTCTATGATGCCATCAGTATGGCGCTGCAACCCATGGTGAGCACCTTCCACGGTGAATGCAACAAGGCAACATCCGGTGTACGCTGAAACAGGCCTTTAAGGTATCCATGGTAGTTAATCTGGTGATTGTTGTGCTCCTGGCCGCAGTACCCCAGTGGATCAGCTTTGCATTTGGCCTGCGGACGGATGCGGAACTGGCCATGGGGAGTTCCGCTATCCGCATTTACGCCCTGTGTGTCATCCCGTCCGGGGTCAATATGGTACTTACCTACTACTACCAGGCACTGGGAAGGGAGTTCATCAGTTACATGCTGTTTACCCTGCGCTCATTTGTCTTTTTCCTGACGTTCAGCCTCGTCTTCAGCCTTGGCGGGATCGGCCTGTTCTGGTGGACGTATCCCTGCATGGAGCTGGCTGCCCTGGCTGTGCTGGCAATTTACAATCAGCGGACAGGGTCGTGGGTCTATCTCAATGAGGACGACAGTAACGTGTTCCGGGCTTTCGTGGAGAGCCGGGACGCCGATCTGGGCTCGGTGAGCAAGGCTGTGTCTGAGTATCTGAAAGGGATCCACGCCACGGCGGCGCAGAGCTACTTTGCCGCCATTGCCGTAGAGGAGGTGTGCGCGGTGATCCTCGGCCAGCCCTTCCCCTCCAATAAGGGATATATCCAATTTACCATCGTGCCTCAGGATGACGGCACGGTTACCCTCCATCTGCGCGATAACGCAAAGGCGTTCAATCCCTTTGACCTGGACGTGGAGGGAATCAGCCTGGAGGACGGCAGAGGCTTGGACGCGCTGGGGATTAAGGTGATCAAAAACAAGGCGCAGGAGTTCTTCTACCGGCGGTATGCCGGTTTTAATACACTGGTGATACGGGTGTAGCCGGGGATTCATGCCGCATTGTCCGCGGGAAATTTTGAGGGAGGGGACCACATGAGTACCAAGGTGAAGTTCTCGCTGGGAAAGAAACTGACGCTCCTCATTGTGCTGATGGGTGTGATCCTGAGCCTTGCGGCAATTTTGGCCAGCTACCGGGTGTTCAGTTCCACCATGACGCGCTATTATGAGAGGCTGGCGACCAACCTGGTACGTACCCTGGCGACCCAGCTGGATGCGGACAAACTGGATTACTATTATGAGACCGGCGAGATGGACGGGGACTACTATGCCACCCAGGATTTTATCCGGGACATGGTGGACAGCAACGATGTGGAGTATCTCTATGTGGTTCGCCCCCACGGGACGGGCGTCACCTTCCTCTTTGACTCCGATATGGAGACGGGAGAGGGCGGTGCGTATGAGGACGGCGGCTACTGCGCCCTGGGAACCTATGTGGATCTGGTGGGAGAGTTCAGGGAAAATCTGGACAATCTTCTGGCCGGACGGCCCATTGAGCCGATTGTCCAGTGGGACGAAAGTTTTGGCTGGCTGATGACGGCCATGACACCGGTGCTGCACGCCGACGGTACCATGGCGGGCTATGTGATGGCGGACATCAGCATGAATGAGGTGATGAACACACAGCGGACCTTCCTGGCCGCCCTGGCCGTGCTGCTGGCGGCCCTGACGGCCGGCTTTCTGGCGCTGTTTCTGATCGTGGTGCGGCGGCGGGTGATCCGGCCCATCAACCAGCTGACGCAGGCCACCGGCGCCTTTATCCAGAACCATGAGGAGGAGCTGGCCACAGGTACCGCCACCGTAAACGTCCCGGACATCCGCACGGGGGATGAGGTGGAGCTGCTGGCAAACTCCTTCCGCAAGATGGAGGAGGACGTGATATCCTATCTCCGCAGCTTCATGGCGATCACCGCAGAAAAGGAGCGGATCGGGGCGGAGCTGAATGTGGCCACCCAGATCCAGGCGGATATGCTGCCCAGGATTTTCCCCGCCTTCCCGGAGCGGCCGAAGTTTGATATCTACGCCAGCATGACGCCGGCCAAGGAGGTGGGGGGCGACTTCTACGACTTCTTCCTGGTGGATGACGACCACCTGGCCATGGTGATCGCGGACGTGTCCGGGAAGGGCGTACCGGCCGCGCTGTTCATGGTGATTGCCAAGACCCTGCTGAAGAATGCCGCCCAGACCGGCCTGTCCCCCAAAGCAGTTCTGGAAAAGGTGAACAACCAGCTGTGCGCAAACAATGAGGCCGAGATGTTCGTCACCGTCTGGCTGGGGATCTATGAAATCTCCACCGGAAAGCTCACCGCCGCCAACGCCGGGCATGAATACCCGGCAATCCGGCGCTCCGGCGGCAGGTTTGAGCTGGTGAAAGACCGACACGGCTTTGTGCTGGCGGGTATGGAGAATGCCCGTTATCGGGAGTACGAGCTGGAGATCGGCCTGGGGGACACCCTGTTTGTCTACACCGACGGCGCGGCGGAGGCGACGGACGGGGCCGATACCCTCTACGGCACAGAGCGGATGCTCAATGCCCTGAATACGGCGCCGGAGGGCTGTCCGGAGGAACTCCTGACTGCCGTCCGGCGGGACATCGACGGGTTTGTGGGGGGTGCGCCCCAGTTTGATGACATCACGATGCTGGCTATCCGCCGGCGGGATATGGGGAAAGAGAGTATGAAGAAATGCAGTGTGGAGCCGCGCTTGGAGTGTATGGAGACGGTGAGCGCATTCTTTGAACGGGAACTGACAGACCATCAGGCCCCGCCCAAGGTGATTGCCCAAGTCAACGTGGCCATAGATGAGATCTTCTCCAACATTGCCCGGTATAGCGGAGCTACCTCTGCCACCGTGGGCTGTGAGGTGGAGAGGGGGCGTGCTATCCTCCGTTTCACGGACAACGGCAGGCCCTATGATCCCACGCAGCAGCCCGATCCGGACACCACTCTGGGGGCCGAAGAGCGGGAGATCGGGGGCCTGGGCATCTTCATGGTCAAAAAGACCATGGACCGCATCGCCTATTCCTACAGCGACGGGATAAATGTGCTGACGATTGAAAAGAGCTGGTGAATTGGGAACCATGGAGCATCGAGAGATTTTCCGCCGCAACGAGGCGGATGCCAACCGGTATGCAGCCCTGTGCATGCGGGTGGCCGCCGTGGTGGCGGTCCTTATGTGGCTGCTGAACCTCCTTGGCTTTTTTATCGTGGATCCGGTACTGATGAATGTGGCCATGCCGGTGGGTATCGTCCTTTTTCTGCTGCCCACGCTGCTGCTGCGGGTATGGCGGAAGCGGATCTGGCTGCTGAAATATGTCAGCATGGGCTGCTTTCTGCTTGGCATCGGTATCCTGGCTGGAGCCCTCACGATCCAGCTGGTGCTGGCCTGGGCCTGTCCCATCATCCTCTCCTGCCACTATTATGCCCCCCGGTTCACCAAATTCACGCTGCTGGGGGTCATCGTCTGCATGCTGCTGGCGGTCTATCTGGGGCTGCTGTTGGGGGTATGGGACGCCAATATGATGCACAGCAGTCAGGAGATCAGCGGCCTGACCGGGCGGCTGGCCTTCCTGCGTGCCGCCATAGAGGCGGGGGACAACATCCCGCTGCGGGTGTTCAACTTTTACTATCTGCCCCGGGCAGCCGTTCTGGTGGTAATCTATCTTATCGGGCTCACCCTGTCCCGGCGCACCCACGGCCTTCTGCGGCAGCAGGAGGCGGAAAGCCGGGAAAAAGAGCGCATCGGGGCGGAGCTGAATGTGGCCACCCAGATTCAGGCAGACATGCTGCCCCGGATTTTTCCCGCCTTCCCGGAGCGGCCGGAGTTTGACATCTACGCCAGTATGACGCCGGCCAAGGAGGTGGGGGGCGACTTTTACGACTTCTTCCTGGTGGATGACGACCACCTGGCCATGGTGATCGCGGATGTGTCCGGGAAGGGCGTACCGGCCGCGCTGTTCATGGTGATCGCCAAGACCCTGCTGAAGAATGCTGCCCAGACCGGCCTGCCCCCAAAAGCTGTCCTGGAAAAGGTGAACAACCAGCTGTGCGAGAACAACGAAGCGGAGATGTTCGTCACTGTTTGGCTGGGGATCTATGAAATCTCCACCGGAAAGCTCACCGCTGCCAACGCCGGGCATGAGTACCCAGCAATCCGGCGCTCCGGCGGCAGATTTGAGCTGGTGAAAGACCGGCACGGCTTTGTGCTGGCGGGTATGGAGGATGCCCGTTACCGGGAATATGAGCTGGAGCTGGGTATGGGGGATACGCTGTTTCTGTATACGGACGGCGTGGCGGAAGCAATCGGCGCGGCAAATATCCTGTACGGGACGGAGCGGATGCTGGCTACGCTGAACACAGCCCCGGGGCGCTGCCCGGAGAAGCTTCTGCGGGATGTCAAGCAGGATATCGATCGGTTTGTAGGAGATGCCCCCCAGTTTGACGACATCACCATGCTGGCCATCCAACGAAAGCCCAATATTCAGTAAAGGACTTCATTCTCTCCAAATGTGGCTGTAAAGTTTTCATATAAGGCAATACCAGTTTTAATGTCCAATAAAACTCTCTGTAATGACTCCGAACAAAATGAGTAGAAAACCAGATTAAGCGTATTTGGGATTACAAGAAATGAGGAAAAAGGTAGAGAAAAACCGATACTTTCTATTGCGTTTTAATGCTCTTTAGCCCTGTTTGGTAGTGTTTGGTCAGGTGTGTGGGATTCGAATGTCTGGGAATGCGGACCCAAATGTGTGTCTGAACCTTCAGCCGGCAATCTTCCGTCCTCTTTGGCCCTTTCCTCTGCTTGGGCAGTTCCTCTTTAACACTCTTTTACCCTGCGTATTTCAAGCAAAACTTTCTTCTTTTGGGATGGGTGTGGGATTGGATTCTGTGTATTAAAAGATGTTCCGCCCGGGTTGAGGGGGAGATGACAGGCCAATCACCTCAGAACAGAGGCTCAGAAACTGCGCCGCATAAAACAAAGAAATACGCCCTGGCATGATATGGCTCGCTCGGAAGACGGAAAATGTGCATTCACCCCAATAACTCGCTCATAAAATGTGCAGAACAAAAGAAAACTCGCTCATTTTTTGTGATTT